>CAYQCZ010000713.1:0-1919 GCA_964415955.1 uncultured Verrucomicrobiota bacterium
GCTCTGCGCTGATTTGCGGACGACTTCGGTAGATGTGTTTCCAAAGAGAATTCCCCCTCACCTTAACGCGGCATAGCCGCCACCAAAGGATTTGAAGAGGGCATCCGTCCCGCCAAGATAGAGATGGAAACAAAATCACCATCTCAACGGGAGCGGATGCCGTGGCTGCAGTTTGCAATTTCCTCGTGCGGTTTGCCAGTTTGATCGCGTGGAAGCTGTCGTGTTTCGACCGCGTCATCTTCAAGGGTCATCTGTCGATCAGCCGCGTGGGCCGGTTTGAGGCGTGGGTGGATGGGGTGCTGAAGATTCGGCGGAAGGATTATCTGCCTCTGGACGGGAAGCGGTTGTCGAAGCGGCTGGTGGGATGGGCGAAGAAGATGTGCGAGCGTCAGGGGCGGCCGTATGTGTTTGATCGGCGTGTGAAGGGGAAGGACGAATGGGCGATGCGGCAACTGAAAGAGTCTCCGATCACCGAGGGCCTGATCGCCGTGTTGGCCACGATGGAGTGTTGTCCCACGTTTGCGTTGATGCCGGGGCCGGGCCGACCCCGGTTTTATCGCACTCAGATTCCGCAGCAGGTGCTGTATTACTACTTTCTCGATGCGCGGTTCGGGTTGATGCACGTGCGGGTGCAGACCTGGGCTCCGTTCACGATCCAAGTCTATGTCAACGGACACGACTACGTGGCGCGGCAGATGGCGCGGCTCGGGCTGGGATTCCAGCAGCGGGACAATGCGTTCCTCCAACTGGACGATCCCCGGCGGGCTCAGAAGTTGGCGGACAAGTTTGCGAAGCTCAAGTGGCCGTCGATCCTGAATGCGTATGCGAAGAAGGTCAACCCGCTGCGGCGGGACGTGCTGAAGCGGGAGGACTACTACTGGGTGACGGACCAGGCCGAGTACTCGACCGACATCCTGTTCCGGAGCAAGTCCGCGCTGGCGGGACTGTTCACCAAGCTGCTGGAGTTCTCGTGGCTGACGTTCACCCCCAAGGACGTGCTGGGGTTCCTCGGCCGCAAGCTGCACGGCAACTTCACGGGAGAGGTGATGACCGACATCAAGACCGAACGCGAACCCGGAGCGCGCATCAAGCACCGCATGAAGGGGAACTGGCTGAAGATGTACGATAAATTCGGCCTGATCCTGCGGATTGAAACTGTCATCAATCAACCCGGAGAATTCAAGATTTTCCGGGAATGCACGCGCCAGGATGGAACGTGCCATTGGGCGTGGCGTCCCATGCCCAAGGGTGTGGGCAACCTGCATCACGATCAAAGCCACGCCCTCGCCTGCAATCAGCGATACCTGCAGGCGCTCAGTCATGCCGCCGACCCGGCACCCGCCCATCGCGAACTGGCCAACCTCGCCGAACCGAAGCGAGTCCACGGCCGCAACTCAGCCGGATTCAACCCGGCCTGCCGCAACGATCTCGAACTGTTCGCCGCCGTCCTGAACGGCGACCACATCGCCCACGGCTTCCGCAACAAAGACCTCCGGCGCGTCCTCAAACTGTCCGCCACGACTGACACGGCCCGCCGGGCCAGTGCTGCTATCAGCCGCCTGTTAAAACGACTCCATGTGCGCGGCCTCATCGCCAAAGTCCCGCGCACCCGCCGCTGGCGAGTCACCGAATCCGGACGCCAAATCCTCAGCCACACGTTGACCCTCTACCGCCGAGACTGGCCCAACGCCCGCAACACACCCGCCGCCGCATGACCATTTTCATCCACACAACTTCTCCGCACAATGCAGCGAAGTTACGGACAAAGAAACTAAGGGGAACACGGGATCCGCACTCTCCTCGAAACTCAAGAATGCTTCTTCAAGGACGGTTGCCCAGCGTCGCTTCTTGGCAACGACTTCTGCACCGTCTCCGAAAATGATCGCACCCTGGTCAACAAAGACCGTACCAACAAAACC
>CAYQCZ010000714.1:0-841 GCA_964415955.1 uncultured Verrucomicrobiota bacterium
TGGGCACGCCCCGACCCGAGCTGAAGTGGAAGGCCAGTTTGTGTTCAGAGTCTGCATGGCCCAATTCCGCGGCCTTGGAGAACAACTGGACAGCCTCCGCCTCGTTGGCATCCGGCTGTTGCAGGATGAAAACCGCCTTCTGGTAAAGTTGTTCCGCCTCGGATGACTTCGCCTCGCCGGTCCGGGACTGGGACGTGTTGGAGGGTGAGGCAAGGATGCGGCGGGCTTCGAGATCACGTCGCCTGCGGTCCGAAGCCTCCTTACGGGACTGTTCCATGGCGGCGGCGCGTTCGGCCGCGATCTTTGCATCTGCTTCCCGCTGACGGCGCACTTCAATCTCCGTGGCGATCCGCCGCGCCTCCTCATCGGCATATTGCAGGCTTTGCTCACTGCGGACCTTTTCTGTTTCCGCAACCACCAGCAGACCAACGATCACCACGATGACACCCAGCGCCATGAACGCTGCAAAAATCAACACAATGGACCGGCCCAGGTTGGGAAATGGATGGGGCGTCGGAGGGGCCTCCACGGTGGGACGCACACGAAAAGGCGCCATGGAGACGGGTTCAGGCTCGGGTTCAAGCTCCCCCTCGTGGTCCGCCAGATACGCCTCGAGTTCGGTGTAGGCGGCGTTGATTTCCTTGAGCTTTTCCTGGGCTTTGCGCGCCAGGCGTTCATCTCCGGCAAAACGATCCGGATGCCAGACCTTGGCCAGATCCCGGTAGGCCTCCTTCACAATGTCGCGATGCGCTCCGGGGGCGACACCCAGCATTTCATAGCAGGCGCGGATGTGGTCTGTGGTGGCTGCTTTCACTTATCAAATTTCAGATCGAGCCATACC
>CAYQCZ010000714.1:851-1907 GCA_964415955.1 uncultured Verrucomicrobiota bacterium
ACCATTACATGAACGCGGCAGGCGTGGCAATGGGTGAGTCGTTTCCTGCGCCTGCCGGAAAACATGCTTCAGAGGCGCGGCCTCTCAACAGCGTGGCATCATCGCACTGTTGAGCGAAGCGCGGATGATCTGGTTGCTGTTGCGCAACCGCTGCGTCAACGTGCCGATGACGGCCCTGTGAAATGACAGTTCCAGCGATGGACGTTCCTTGAAAAGGGTGGTCAGCGCCGTGTTGTCGATCCGAATCACCTGCGAGGCCTCGTCGGTGCGCACGCTGGCACTGGCCACCTTGCCGTCGAAAAAGCCGATTTCGCCCACCACATCGCCGGGATCAATCCTGGCAATGATCAACTCGCTGGTCGGCGTGATGGCTTCCTTGACCACCAGGCGGCCCTTGACGAGGACAAACAGGGCGGCAGACTTCTGTCCCTCGGTGACCAGGGTGGTTTTGGCCGGCACCGATTCGAAATCACAGATCTGAACCAGCGAAAGCAGGTCATCTTCGCAGGTTTTGGCGAAGACATAGGTCTGGCGCAGGGAGTCCAGGATGGTCTTTGAAATGCGCTTGGTGTGCGTTGTCATGCCCCCCTGCCCTAACAAAAAGCGGCGCGTTTGAAAACGCACATTTTCACCAATCACGCCCTCGGGCACACACAGGCACCCCGCCTTGTCACAGCCCATTCCACCGTTCACTCTCCCGAAACCTGCAAGCCTGCCATGATCCACTGCTTCGACGCACACAACCATCTACAGGACGAACGCTTTGCGGACAGGCTTGACCAGATCATGGCCACCACCACATCGGCAGGTGTCGCATCCATGGTGGTGAACGGTTCCTGTGAAGGTGACTGGGCTGGCGTGCAGTCGTTGTCCATCCGTTTCGAAACGGTGATCCCCAGTTTCGGATGTCATCCCTGGTATCTGGGCGAACGATCCCCCCGCTGGCTTGAAACGTTGAAATGTTTCCTGGATCAAACGCCCCGGGCTGTTGTGGGGGAAATCGGCCTGGACCGATGGAAACCGGGGCTTCCTTATGAGGATCAGGAGGATGTGTTT
>CAYQCZ010000715.1:0-1897 GCA_964415955.1 uncultured Verrucomicrobiota bacterium
CAAATACAAGCCTATACTCCCCGGCCGGGAAAGAGGTGGAAATCCGGTCCGGAAGGCGCCGGATTCTGAAACCTGAATTATGCACACGTCGGCTGCCGCGACGGTTGTCGCGTGCCTGGCTGATCTGATCTTGTGGGGTTTGATGCGCCCAGACTTTTGCGCTTGCTGAACTCCTCGCTGTAAGTATTTGATTCGGTGGCGCCGGCCGCGCATAGAAAGTTATGCACCGTCAAGAGCGCAGCGGGTGCGGCAAAACGGTGCCGAAGCGGCCGGGCTTTGGGACGATGGAGCGCAGCCTGCTGATCAGACGATTGAGCAGAGCTTGCTCCGGATAGTGGCCGGAGAAACTGACGCCCACGCGGCCGGCGTGGCGCCAGATCCTGGCTCCCAGGAACAGGAACCGGAGCCGTGTGGTGGCCAACGTCGTATGCCGGATTGCTTCCAGCTTGGCCTTCGGCTCGCGGTTGAACAGGATGAGCCAGCAATTGAGATTGTAGGCCAGCATCGCCAGTTGGAAGTGTACGCAATTGGGCGCCCAGCGGCCCGAAGGATGGGCCGTCAGGCCCGCGTCGTTGTTGGCCTCCTTGATGAGGTTCTCGGCGCCGGCGCGCTGATTGTAGAACCAGACCATGGCGTCGATGGGGCCGTCCATATTCGTGACGAATACCCGGTAGCTGTACTCCGGCGTGTCGAACAGTTGATATTGCCCGGAGCCCGTCTGCGCCGCCGGATCCGGTTTCTTCTCGTAGCGCAGCGCGAGGAAGCGATAGGCGCGCGGCCAGCCTTGAGGCTGATAGCGGAACTGGCACTGCCCGTCGGCATCGGTGCGCGGCGATCCCGTCCAGGCGGCCGCCTTCAATTCATCCACCAGCCGCGAAGTCTTGCGGGCCGCCAGAATGAACTGGCAACCATGCTTCTCGTAGGCCTCCACCGCTTCCCAGCAATAGAAGCCGGAATCGGCGCGAGCGCGCACCGTCCGCACGCCCTGCGGCAGCGCGGCGATGACCTCGTGCAGATGCCGCGCGATCTGTTTGCCATCGGGCCGGTCCCCGTTGCGCAACTCCCCGCCAACGAACTCGCGTGTCTCGGCCAGGAAGGTCAGCATCGGCTGATAGCTCTGCTTGCCTTTGTTGTTGGGGTTGTAGCCCTTGCGTCCGCCCATCTGCCGGCCATAGAGGGTGTGCACGGCCGTGTCGGTGTCCAAGGTCACCTCCGTCAACCGGATGTTGGCCGCGTCCCAGACCCGTTGGCGCATCTGTGCCTGCACCTTCCCCAGTTGCCGGGCGAATTCCAAATGCAGCGACGCCAGAAAGCGCCAGAACGTACATTGGGGCGGCAGGCGCAGCACGCGCACGATGCCGATGAGCAGGGGCTCGCGCTCCAGGAAACGCAGATGCGCCAGCCGGGAGAAGCCGACGTAGAAGGCCAGCACCAGCGCCGTAATGAACTGCGCTGTGCTCATGACCCGGGTCCGCCGCTTGGGCTGAGACAACGTCGTCTCCAGCAACTCGGTGAACTGCAACTTCTCCAACATGACCGCCACGGCCAGCAAGCCACCGTAGGCGGTCAACTGCCGCCCTTCAAAGTCGTATGGTGTAGAAGCCCCGATTCTATAGGGTTCCGGGGCCGTGCCGGCTGGCCCTTGTTTTGCGGGCTTTTCCTGGGTATTCTTCTTTTTGTTGATCACCGTTTGGGTGACTCCTGAAAAGTGGTCTCGCGCAGCGGGAACTGCGCGGCGCTACTGTTTTAACGCAGCCTTTTCAGGGGTTCCCAGACGGGGCTGCTACTCAGCCGGTCCCGGCCATGGAGCCGATGTGCATAATTCAGGTACTACCTTCCCCCCCATGCGCCCCACTCGCCGCCACGCGCTGGCAATGGTCGCCGCCCCCGCAAGTCT
>CAYQCZ010000716.1:0-1887 GCA_964415955.1 uncultured Verrucomicrobiota bacterium
AAGGACCGCCGGACATGAACAGGAAAATGACATTCTTCGCGCGGGCCGCGAAGTGAGAGGACCGCGAAGCGAGCGGATTCACCACTGCGGAGGCACCTGCCGGCGCTGGATTTGCCAGCAGGTTGTCCTTCGCCAGCATGTCCGTCAGGGCGAGCATGCCAAAGCCGCCGCCGGCACGTTTGAGGAAGCCTCCTCGCGAAGTGGCGAGAGTGGCCGGTCCGTTGGGTCCGCAGCAGGTGTTCATGGCATGGTGACAATGCTCACTCCACATAGACAAACGCGTTAAGATTAAACAAGGCACGACAAAGCTCCAGGAGCGGTGATGTTTCCAGAAAGCTGATGGCCAGTTGCCGCTCGTCTTCTTTCGGCGGGCGGCCAAGCACCATGGTGTAGGCAAGATTCACGCGGGAATGAACTTCGTATGCCTCCTTTTCGAGACGCGAGGCCAGCGACTTTGAGGCGGCAAGCACTTCGTCCGCATTCAACAACGTGAGTGATTGCGGAGCCGTGGTGCTGCGTTCGCGTCGCGAGCAACTCAGGTTGCTGTCGGGAGCATCGAAGACCTCCAGGAAGGGAAACCGCAGGTTGCGCCGTGCAAAGATGTAGATGCTGCGGCGGTTGTGATCACGCGGATCCTTGCTCACCGTCCAGCCCTTGGCACCCTTGAAAACATCGTCCGGAACGGGTGGAAACACTCCCGGTCCAGCCATGGCGGGATTCAATCGTCCGCTGACGGCCAGAAGGCTGTCCCGGATGATTTCCCCCTCCAATCGAAGCCTGGTCCACCGCGAGAACAGCCGGTTGTCGGGATCGACCTTGAAGGCCTCCCGGAAGGCATCAGCAGATTGAAGATACGTTGAAGATGTGAGCATCACCCGATGCAGGTGTTTGAGACTCCAGCCATGCTCGATGAAATCCGCCGCCAACCAGTCCAGCAACTCAGGGTGCGTGGGTGCCATGCCCTTGAGGCCAAAGTCGCCCGGGGTTTCCACAATCCCACGTCCGAAATGATGCTGCCAGACACGGTTCACAATGACACGCGCCGTCAGCGGGTTGCTGGCACTGGCCATCCAGCGCGCAAGGTCCGCACGTGTTCCGCCGGTGGATGAATCAGGCGACAGCACGGATGGAATGCCAGGACGGACTTCCTCACCGCGTTGGTTGTAATCACCACGCAGCAACACATGGGTTTTCACATCGGGTCCGCCACCCGTCTGCAGCCCCGGGCTCAAAGGCACGGAAGGAGGCTTGGGCACGCGGGCAATCTGGTCCTTGAGCGCCTTGTGTCTGGCCAGTTCATCGGGCGACAGCAGTTTGAGAAAGTCCTTCTCGGCCACCTGCACAAGTCTTTCCGTTTCGAGCACGAGGTTGGCCTGATCAGTCGAGCGCTGCTCCGGCGGCGTGCGATGCGCCTGCTGCGCCTCCTCGTTCAGCCTGGCCAGCTTTTGCTCAAAGACAGTTTGACGATGCGGGGCCTCCAGGGCGGCAAGGGTTTCACGTTGCGACCGCGTGCGCTCATCATAATCGCGGACCGCAGCCTCATACATTTCCCTCTGCTCCCTGGATGGCACCGGCAGGTCGTTCCGGAAAACTGCGAAGGCATAGTGGGCTTGAAGCCGGAAATAATCACGCTGTGTAAAGGGCTCGAACTTGTGGTCATGACAGCGGGCGCAGCCGATGGTCAGCCCCAGAAACGCCGAGGCCGCCGTGTCGGTCATGTCATTGAGCGTGTTCAAACGCCGCTGCACCTGATCGGAGGAATCCACCATGTCCGGCCCGAGAAGATTGAATGCCGTCGCGATCAAGGCATCCGGGGCATCCGGAAAAAGCTCATCACCGGCAATCTGTTCCAGGATGAAACGGTCGTAGGGCTTGTCCGCATTGAAC
>CAYQCZ010000717.1:0-1872 GCA_964415955.1 uncultured Verrucomicrobiota bacterium
GAAGATAAGTTTGACGGCAACTGGTTTCCGGTGGATACGGCACCGCGCTGAGGTCGCATGGCTACTAATACAACGCCGCCAGCCACCGAACGCGCCATACGTTCACATGCGGCAATTTCACGGATTACACCTACGACAAGATCGGCCAGTTGAAAACCACGAAAGGCTGGTAACCCGATGGGTCAACAGGGCAGACGCATCTAAATTGGGACGCCGAGCAGGCGTAAGAGGTAGGAGTGGTCCCAGCTGGCATTTAGTTGTTTGCCGCGGATGCCGCGTTTCTTGGTGGCTTCGCGTTTCAACAGGTTTAACGCCAGGCGCCGCAACGTCGCCAGGTTTTCGGCGGCGTGACCGGTGCGCGCCCGGCTGTCATCTTCGCCCATCTGTACGTCCAGCACCCAGTGCAGGCTGTTCTCCACCGACCAATGGCCGCGCACGGCTTTGGCAAATGCCTCCACTCCCAGTGGCAGGCTGCTCAGGTAATAGCGCCGTTCCACTGTCTTCTTGCCGCCCACTTCCCGCTCCGCTTCCACCAGCCCGATCGTCTGCAACCCTTCCCATTGGCCGCGATCGGCAAACCAATCCAATGCCGCGCTCTGGTAGTAAGTCCGCGTCTCGATCCGCCCGTGATCTTTCTCCACGGTTTGCAACGTCGCCAGTCCGGCCACCGCTGCTGAGGGTGGCTGGCCCGGGGGCCGGGAGGCCGCCGCTTCCTGCACCGTCGCATCCAGAAAACTTTTCACTTCTTCATGCACCACTTCGTGATTGCCCTTGAGGGCCATCACATAATCCGCGTCGGCTTCCCTGATCTCCTTGGCGATCTGTTTCTGCGTGCCCATCGCGTCCACCGTCACAATGCAACCGGTGAGTTCCAACGCGCGCAGCAGCTTGGGCAGTGCGGTGATCTCGTTGCTCTTGTCAGCCACCTTGAGTTGGCCCAACACCAGCCGGTTGCTGTGCGCCCACGCGCTGACGATCACTTTGCTGTGTTGATCCGCAGCCAACGCCCGGCGCAGGGCCTTGCCGTCCAGCGCCACGATCTCTTGGGCCACCGCGGTGCGCAGGCTTTGCGTCCAGGCCATGAAGCATTCCCCGAAGGCCACCGGGCACAACGCGGCAAAGACACGGTTAAACGTGTCGTGACTGGGGATGCCGTTCTTCAAGTTCAAGAAAGTTCTGAACCAGTCCTCCTTGGCTTTGCCAAAGTCCTCCATGTCGTTGAAGGACTCGCCGGCGCAGAGCAGCGTGCAGATAGCGATGGTCAGCACATCAATCAACTCGTGATCCTTCGTGCGATCCACGCGCGGGTCGGGCAGGTCTTTGAAGTGTGCGATCAAACTGAGTTTGGGATGAGGGTGTTGCATCCCAAGTTTGAACCATAAAAGCGCACGTTTGGGAACCTTAAAATTTGCCCTTCGCAAGTTGGCTCCATTGAACCACTTGCAATCGCATTCTCAAAAATCGTTTAGATGCGTCTGCCCTGAACCCAAAGGCGCGGAACATTGACCCGCCTCCCCAACCCGGCTACCGTGTGACCGTTCAATAATGATTGCCAACACCATCAGCAAACCGTCCAGCGCACTGGGTTTTCGCACCGGCGATGAGCGGTTGATCAAACTCACCTCCGGGGCGGGAAAGAAAGTCTCCTCACTGCTCACCAAACAAGGCCGCGCCAACGGCGTGTTGCGCGTGGCGGTCGTGGGCGGCGGCTGCTCCGGGCTGCAATACAAGATGGACTTGCAGGACGGCCCAGCGAATCGCGACATCCTCGTCGAGTCCGCCGGCGTGCGGGTGGTGGTGGACCCCAAGAGCGCGCTCTACGTGACGGGCAGTGAACTGGATTACGTGGACGCCTTGCAGGACGGCGGCTTC
>CAYQCZ010000718.1:0-1850 GCA_964415955.1 uncultured Verrucomicrobiota bacterium
CAGTCCTCATACACGGAGGAACGGACGCTCTCGGTCTGGCGCTGGCGCGTCATCTCCATGAGGCCCAGCTGGGAGATGGGCAGGATGTGCGTCCGCGCCTTGTCGCGCTTGAGGCCGTCGCGCATGCGCAGGAACACCTGCTGCTGGTCACGCCGGTGCCGCATGTCGATGAAGTCCAGCACGATCAACCCGCCGATGTTGCGCAGGCGGAGCTGGCGGCAGATTTCCTCCGCGGCCTCGAGGTTGACCGCGAGGATGGTCTTGTCCTGGTCCTTGGCCCCCTTGTGGCTGCCGGTGTTCACATCGATGGCGACCAGCGCCTCGGTTTCATCGATCACCAGGTAGCCGCCGCCGCGCAGGTTGACCTTGCGCGAAAAGGCGGCCTCAAGCTGGCGTGTGATGCCGAAACGGTCGAAGATCGGCTGGGAGTCCGGATACAGCTTCACCTTGGTCACCGAACGCTTGGAGATGCGCCCGATCATTTCGCGGATGGCATCGGCCCGTTTGGTGTCGTCCACCACGATGCGCTCCACATCCTCGGTGAGGAAGTCGCGCACGGTGCGCTCGACGAGGTCCGGCTCCTGGAACACGCAGGCCGGGGCGTTGCGCCTGTTGATGTTCTCCTGAATCTTCGTCCATTCGTCCAGCAGCAGCGCGAGGTCGCGCACGAAATAGCGTTTCTGCTGGCCTTCGCCCACGGTGCGGATGATGACGCCCATGCCGTCCGGTATGGACAGTTCACGGACGATCTTTTTCAGCCGCTGGCGCTCCTCCTGTTTCTCGATCTTGCGCGAGACGCCGCTTTGATCGGAATTGGGAAGCAGCACGAGATAACGACCGGGAAGGGCCAGATGCGTCGTCACACGGGGCCCCTTGGTGCCGATCGGCCCCTTGGTGACCTGCACGATCATGTCGCTGCCCGGCGGATAGACTTTGGGGATGTCCTTGTGGGTCATGCGCGGCCGCTCGACCCGGCCCTTCCGCGGCTCGCGCTCCACCAGTTCCACGGCGTTGTCAAGGTTGCTGGGCACGATGTCCCAGTAGTGGAGAAAGGCATTCTTCTCATAGCCAATGTCCACAAACGCCGCCTTCAAACCGTCCTCCAGGTTGCGCACCTTGCCCTTGAAAACGCTGCCCACCAGGCGGTCCTCGCTGGCGCGCTCGATGGTGAACTCCTCCAGCTTGCCATCCTCGAGCACGGCCACGCGGGTCTCCAATGACTCCGCATTGATGATGACCTCCTTGTGAATCTTCTTCGCGGGCGGCTTGATCAGTCGCTTCACCTTGGTGATGACCTTCTCCGCAGTGTTGCGGATGCTTTCGACGATCGTTTTGGGCGGCAGATCCTTCACGGGCACGGGCTCAAACTTCTCCCGCGGCTCGTCGGGCGCCGCATCGGCCACATCCCCCTCGCCGGGCGCCTCCGTGGACGCCTCCAGATCGGGCTCGCGATACCCGCCCTGCTCGGAGGGGTCGTCGCGATGATCCGGCGGCAGGCCGGCGGCGACATTCTCCGCGCGACGGATTTCCTTTTCATGGCGGCCGTCCGCAAACACCGCCTCCTCGGACGGCTTCTCCCCCATCACCTCGGCGCGGGCATCGTTGGCCGCGCGGTCCGGCTTCACAGGCTGCCCTCCGCCCTTGCCGCCGGGACGAAAACGCATGCCGCCGCGTCTCCGGCGCCCGAACGAGCGTGCGCCGCCCTGTCCGCCGCCGCGTCCGCCCTGGCTGCCGGACTGTCCCTGGCTGCCACGGCCGCCGGAGTGTCCGCGATTTCCCTGCCCGCCCTGCCCGGTTGGACCGGATGATGGTTGTTTCTGTGATTCGTTGTTGTTGCTCATATCACTAGG
>CAYQCZ010000719.1:0-1841 GCA_964415955.1 uncultured Verrucomicrobiota bacterium
TGGGGGGCGGTGCGGCGTGGGCACCTGGGCAACCCCATGTGGTGACCGCAGCGAAAAGCAGCAGCCTCGATGCTTTCAGGATGCAGGGATTTGGCATGTCGATGACACCTTATTGACGGTCAAAACGGTGGACCCGGCCGAACAGCGAATACTCGGCCACATAGACATTTCCCGAGGCGTCGAATGCCACGCCATGTGGCGCAGTGACAAACCCCGTGCGCCATCTGGCGGGCTCGGTCTTGTTGGTGCCCACCTCGTCGGCGTTCGAGTTCGCGCCAAAGCGCGCCACGATGTGCCCGCTCTTGTCGAGCATGGTGACCTGGCCCTTGATCTCGCCCACGAGCGCGTAGTCACCCTGCACGGCAATGGCAGCCGGCAGAAGAAGATCCTTGGCGACCTCCCCGAGAAACTCCCCGTCCAGCGACATGTGCACCACACGCATGTTGGCGCGGTCGCAGCCAATGATGCGGGGCGGATTGAAACGCGTGTCCACGGCGATCTTGTGCAAGGTGTTGAAGTTGTAGGGTGCCTTCTTCCGCCCACCAAAGGACTTCAGATAATTGCCCTTCCTGTCAAAGCGGTGGACGTAATCGGAGGAATAGCCGTCCGTCACAAACATGTCGCCGTTGGGGGCGACATCCATGGCGGTGAGCCTCACAAACGGGGTCTTCGTGTCCTTGTCCTTTCCCTTGCCCGCCTGGGTGTTCTTGAATTCATCCGGAATCGCCGAAGCGGGAATGCGCAGCACGACATCGCCATCGAGCGTGAGCTTGAGTATCTCCTGCCCGCCCAGTCGCGGTCCGTAGATGAACTCCCCATCCTTTTGTTTCCTGATGACGAACCCGTGAAAATCACTGGGGGCATTGGGCACGTTGCGTAGCCATTTGCCATCCTTGGAAAACACCTGCACTCCCGCCTGCGGATCCATGACGCTCACGTAGATTTCGCCCTTTGAACTGACGGCGATGTCCCCGTGCATGTTCCCCAGTTGTGACTTGCCGGGGGGCAGCTTGAGCCAGTCTTGAGCGGCCTTGAATTCCAGTGCGCCCGCACCAAAGGCGGACAGGGTGATGAATGACGCCAGCAAAAGGCGCAGGGTCTGGGTGGATGATGCGTGGGACGTCCGGGATGAAGGGTGCATGGGCGTTACATGCCATGATGCCCGGCATGCGTCCAGCGTGGAGATGGCCCGCGCCAAAATCCCGGCAGGCTCACCGCTTCTTCTCCGGTGGCGGGCGATCCCTCCGGGTCTTCACTTTTGCGGGTGCCGCGTTGGTGGCGGCCGCAGAAGGCGGGGCGGGGACGGCGTCCCGTTTGATGACCAGACCATGGTCGAATATCGGAATGAAATCCTTCAATCCATCCTTGGACGGCAGCTCCAGCGAGCCGGTCTCAAGAGCCACCACGCAGACATTCGAGCCCTGCTGGGGGCCGGGATGCATGGGGAAATTCTTGACGATGACCGGGGTTTTGCTGATGCCCCTGGCCACCAGCACCACATCGTCCATGACCTTGATCACAGTGCCCTCGACGGGCCTCCATCCCGGCAACGGACAGGGCTGGTCAAAGGGCTTCATGCCACGGTTGACGCGCCCGCGGTTGATCCATGCAAACAGCGGCTGCAAGTCCACCTTCTCGCCGTTGATCTCGCGCAGGCTGTGGCGCTGCTCCACACGTTCAAAGCCCAGGGTGGTGTTCACCGCCTGTGGCGCGATGAGATACTTGGAAAGCGGATCAGCACCATCGGACGTCATTGGCAGCACCATGATCAAGAATCTCAACCAGGCAGTTCTGAAGGTCATTGGCATCAAGCGTGAGGACATGGGTCGCACAGGTTATAC
>CAYQCZ010000720.1:0-1838 GCA_964415955.1 uncultured Verrucomicrobiota bacterium
AGCCGGGCCATGGCGCGGGCTTCCCGTTCCAGGCGGTCGAGCAGGCTGGCATCAGAACGAAATTCCGGGGGGATGACCTTGATGGCCACACTGCGATCCAGGCTCTGCTGCCTTGCTTCATAGACCGCGCCCATGCCACCACGCCCGAGCAGCGCGCGCAGTTCATACCCCGGCACGTGTGGCGGTTCCGCTTCTGCGTCGCCGGGAGCCGGACCAAGTCCGGCGGCGAGCAATTCGCGCGGGTCCAGTCCTGACAACCGGTCGCGTCGGGTGGTGGGTTGCTCGCTGGGATCGGTGGACATGGTGTTTCCGAATCTGGCAGTCGGACGAACGGTAACGGAGCCCGCCGTCTCAACTCAAGGCTTCGAGCAGCACACGCAGTTCATCTTCGTGATCATCGCCCTCGATCTGTGTCTCCTTCACGCGGGCGATCAACCGCTCCCGGTATTGGGCACGCAGCCGGTGAACAGCCGACTTCAGCGCCGTGCGGCTGAGACCTGTCGTTTTCTCGACCTGCGCATAGTCACCGTCCTCGGGTTGCCCGGTGAGATACGGGCGCAAGGCCTCGAACAGGGATGCCTTGTCGCGACGCGCCCAGTCTTCCGCCAGTTCGTGAACCACCGCTTCCAGCAGCCCGAGCGCCCATTGCCGGTCATACATGCGTTCGGGTGATTCGCCATCCACCAGTTGATCGGCATACCAGGATTCCGCATCCGCTTCGTCGAAGGACAACGGCTGTGTTGCGCCGCCGCGTTTGAGGGCGGACTCGCGCCGGTGCTCATGGGCCATGTGCCGCTTGAAGGCGGTGAGCAGAAAGGTTCGCAACCGGCCTTTTTCGGCATCCACCCGCGCGATCAAATCCTTCTCAATGATCTCCACGAAGAATCCCTGCACCAAATCCTGGGCGTCCGCCGGGGATCGTCCCGAGCGGCGCGCAAAGGCATAAAGCGGGAACCAGCACCCGGCGCAAAGCTCCTCCAATGCCTGCCGCGCAGCGGGCGAATCGCCCCGGGCCTTTGCCACCACGGTCCACCGGGTGGTGAGGAACACTGCGTGTGTATGACCGGAACCGGACATGGGATTCAATTTGCGCCATCAGATACACGACCGGAAGAATTTTCATTTTCCCTGCAACCGCTGCCGGTGAACCGGCAAGAACAGGGTGAAATGAAAGTTGTAACCGTTGTTTCATGCCTGCTGACCGGTCTCGCTCTGGGTTCTACGAACGCCCCTGCCCAGGGGTTTCCCAATATCCCGCGCACACCGGGCGAACTTCTCACGCCGCTCCTTGAGCACATGCAGGGACGCACGGCCATCATCGAGTGGCACAATGGCTGGCTCTACACCTCGCCGGAGTCGCCGGACAGCCTGCCCGGCTCGGATCTCCAGGCCCGCCGGTGGAACATCGCAGACCTCGCCAACATCCAGATCGACCTCCTCGGCACGTCGCCCCAGGCCGTCAACGCGCATGGCTCGTTGAAGGTGGGCGACACCCTGATCCTTGGCGGCAACGGCCAGTGGGGTCAGAACTGGGCCTTCCGCGCAGTGTCGCCGGGTGTCAATGAGCGCGGCCCGGTGCCACCCAACGCCCCCAACGGCATCGGCGTGCGTGGTTCGCTTTATTTCCCGTGGTTCGTGGACCAGACCTTCTGGAGCTACAGCCCGGTCGAGGGCAACGCTTCGCTCTGGTTGCGTGGTCAGGAACTGTCCAACTGGGATCATCTCGGTTTGACCGGTGTCATCGGTCATCCCTTCATCATCGGCAACCTGCTGATTTTTGCCTCGGACCAGAGCCGCACCGGTGTGGCCACCTACGACATCAGTGATCCGGCGCATCC
>CAYQCZ010000721.1:0-1832 GCA_964415955.1 uncultured Verrucomicrobiota bacterium
TATCCGGAGCGCGTGGCCAGCGAGCACATGCTCAGGCATGGCTGCAAACCGGGCCAGCGCTACACCGCCAGCCAGGCAATGGAAATCAGCCAGTGTCTTGATCCTGACACCAGCGTGGATGCCTTTCTGGCGGACGCCAGAAAAGACTGGCATTGGAAACCGGCGGTGGCGGCGTCCACCGAATCCACCGAATGCGCGGCGGACCACTGGCGCGAGCATTGCATGGCCAGGGCGGTGGCCGGACTTGCTCCATACCTTGAGCGCCTTTGCCTTGATCCAGGCTGCAAGCCGGCAGAAGGCCCTGAATGGTTCCACGATCTCCCCGCCGTCCTTCGTGAGTTCATGGCCGCGTGGATCGCGGCTCAGAGCGCCGGGCGCGTGGTGACTGAGATTGGCCGGCAGGTGAATGATGCCCTGGACTACTGCCTGACATCGGGGCGCATGGTGTTGATCGACGGCCTCGCCCGCACAGGCAAGACACACCAGGTCAAGGCATGGTGCGACCAACACCCCGGCGGGGCGCGATACATCCAGGTGCCCGCCGCTGCGGATGATCTTTCATTCCTCCGCGCCATCGCCAAAGGGCTTGGCCTCACCAGGTCCACCACGCTGAAGGTGGCGCAACTCCGGGAGCGCATTGAGGACAGCCTCACATCGAGCCGACTGCTTGTCGCCATGGATGAGGCGCATTACCTCTTTGGCCAGGCCTTTTACCAGCCACGCATTCCACAGCGCGTGAACTGGATCATGACCGCGCTGGTCAATCAAGGCGTGCCGGTGGCGTTGATCTCCACACCGCAGCTCATGCAAAGCCAGAAGCGCGTGGAGCAAAAGACGGGATGGACCAGTGAGCAGTTCACCGGGCGGATCGGACACTACCAGCGCCTGCCGGACAGCCTGAGCATCTCTGATCTGGAGGCTGTGGCACGTGTCCAGTTGCCCGAAGGCGATCAGGCCACGATTGAGCTGCTGGCGGCCTACGCCGCCAGCTCCGCGAAGTATCTGGCAGGCATCGATGCTGTGGTGACACGTGCGCGATTCCTTGCCTCGCGTGAAGGTCGCAACACGGTTCGCCGTGTGGACATCAAGCGGGCGATTGAGGAAAGCGTCATCCCATCGGACAACGCCCTGAGCGCCGCGCTGGCTGACTCCAGGAAGCCCCGGCGAGGACGCCCTGCTGCCACAACTCCGCCCCGAATCACGCAGCCTGTTGAGGCACATGAAGCGCCCCCTCAAGACGAACTTGAGCCCGCCTTAAGCAGCCGTGGAGGCGGCGTTAATTTTGGGTCGAGAAGGCCCGCCCCGGACACTGAATCACCCGCGCTAATGGGGCGCGAAAGAGTGACGGCGTAAGGGTTTGAAATCACTTCGCGCGATCCTTCCGAAAGGGTCGCGCTACCCCCTGCCCTGATGCCAGGAAGATGAAAACCGCCCAAGCGAAACAATTGCCTGCAATTCTACAGGAATCTACTTCAGATTCCCCCAAGAAAGTCACTGTGTTCGCCATCTCCACAGAGTGCTGGCTGCGAAGAGATGCCGGAGATCATCGTGGATGATGATCTCCTTCCGGACAAAGCCGACATCCGCCCGGGTGACATGCCTGCCCTCAGAAAGGGGATCCGCCACACGAGCTTGCCACCGAACCGGAAACGCGCATAGTTGGTGCTTGATGTCTGGTTGCGGACAAGGCGTTAAGTCTTGGTTTGTTCCCAGGATGGCGTCCCATTTCGGGGCGTTTCCGGGATGGGTGGGCTTTCATGCAGCCGTGTAGAAAAACAGCATGGCGAAGCGATCCACCTGTTCATACACAACCAATGCATCATCAACATTTG
>CAYQCZ010000722.1:0-1831 GCA_964415955.1 uncultured Verrucomicrobiota bacterium
TCGGCACCGCCCTTCTCGATGAACTTCGCGCTGATGCCGGTGCCCGCGCCGCCGGCGATGATGGCATTGCCCTTCTTGATGGTGCTCATCAGGCGGTCGCGAACTTCCTTGCGTGTGTAGGGGTTACCTTTTCCAGTCCAGGGATTGGGCATAATGCGATGAAATGATAAGTCGGATTGTTTTCGGTTCGTGTGTGCGACAGTCTAGGCATCGAACCGCCACTGGCAATGACAGTCGCGCACGTCAACCTATCCGAAAAGCACATGAAACGCTGCCCATGGCCCGGGGAAGACCCGTTGATGATTGACTACCACGACCAGGAATGGGGTGTGCCTGTCCACGACGACATCCGGCATTTCGAGTTTCTGACGCTGGAGGCCGCGCAGGCCGGGCTGAGCTGGCGCACCGTGCTGCACAAGCGCGAAGGTTATCGCAAGGCATTCGCCGGGTTCGATCCCGTGAAGGTCACCCGGTTCAATGCCGCCAGGGTTCACCAGTTGTTGCAAAACCCCGCCATCATCCGCAACCGGCTCAAGGTCGAATCCACGATCAACAATGCCCGGCAGTTTCTGAAAGTGCAGGAGGAATTTGGCACCTTCGACGCCTACATCTGGCGGTTTGTGGATGGTCAACCCATTGTCAACCATTGGAAGTCGATGAAGCAGCTTCCCGCCACCAGCCGGGAATCCGATGCGCTGAGCAAGGATCTCAAGAAACGTGGTTTCAAATTCGTCGGCTCGACCGTGATCTACGCGCACATGCAGGCGGCGGGATTGGTGAACGATCATCTGGTTGATTGCTTCCGCCATCCAGTGGTGGCATCCGCCATCTGACCCGCTATGCTCCCGACATGAGCGCGTCCGGCGATTCGTTTGCGGAAACACACATCCTCGGCCGGGCCACCAAGCAATGGGTGGTGCGGGTGGATGACCACGACAAACGTCCCTGGCTGGTGGATGCCCCGGTGTGTGCCGCGCTCGCCCATCATCAGATTGCCCACGTCGGCGTCTGCGAGGCGCGCAATCCCTATCGCGTCGTCCGCACCAGCCAGAGTGGAAGCTACTTTCTGGCGTGTTTCAACGGGGCTGGCCGCATCCTGGTCAACGGCCGCTGGCAAACCTGCCGTGCTGGCATGGCCTGCCTGCTGCCTCCCCACATTCTCAACGCCTTCAACGCGGTCCAGGGAAAGCCATTTGATTTTGCATGGGTCCGTTACGACCAACCCGACACGCAACGCCCCATCTGCACCGCAGGTTCACCCGTGCTGGCGAAGTTCAACGCCGAACCCGTTCGCGATGCCATCAACGGCCTTTATCACGAGTGCATCGGCGCAGCGGCCCCGCCGGCCATCCATCACTGGGTGGAACTGATCCAGCTTTACGTCACACGCTTCGCCCAGCCCTGGCAGAGCGACAACCGCCTGTGGAGACTCTGGGACAACGTGTCTGCACGTCTGGACGAACCCTGGACTCTGGAGCGCCTTGCACAATGCGCCCACCTCAGCGCAGAGCATCTCAGGCGGTTGTGCCAGAAGCAGCTTGGCCACAGCCCCATGCAGCATGTCGCCTTTCTCCGGATGCAGCGTGCCGCAGAACTCCTCGCCTCCACGGATGACAAGGTCGAGACCATCTCGCTGGCCGTCGGCTATCAGAACCCCTTTGGCTTCTCGACCACCTTCAAGAAATGGATCGGCTGGAGACCCTCTGAATACAGGTCGCGCGGCCGGCTGGGCTAAACCCACCCGCAACTCTGCCGCTCTTGGAGCAGCGTCCGGCAAATTGTTAAGTGCCGCAGTGCCGTCGTAAGAAGCGCCGTTTTCTGGCCGGATTGA
>CAYQCZ010000723.1:0-1827 GCA_964415955.1 uncultured Verrucomicrobiota bacterium
TCACCACATCACCATAGCGTGGCTGGTCGAAATGCCCGCGCGCGATGTTGACCGTCACGAGATAATCCACCCCCGCAGCGAGGGCGCACTCGATGAATCGATTATCCGGTTCGTGCCGGATGCAGTCCAGCCTTGCCAGCGGCACGCACAATTCGAACCGCTCCTCGATGGCTGCCAGCAATTCCGGCGCATCTTCCCCCAGCACATCGGCATATTCTTCCAGCATGGGCGGCGACATCCAGCACTCGAAACGGCCCTCCAGCGCCAGCGTCACAACCAGAGCCGCCGGGTTGATGGGATTGGGAAGCGTCGCCAGCTTGAGCGCGCAAGTATCAAGGACGACTTTCAAGGTAGGGTCGGGCCTTGCGTAGTGCGCTGCTGCGACGGCGGCCTTCGACGAAGGCCACAGCCTCAGCCTCGGTCAGCGTGTTTCCGGCGTTGCGCTTGTGCGCCTTCGCCAGCGCGGACGGGAGACGGAAACGGACGACTTTGCCGTGGATGACCGCTTTCGCAAACATGGTCGCAAACTACGCTGTGAGCCGGGTTATGCAAGACGCTTCTGCCCGGGCGGGCTGCGCATTGATGCGGGACGCGCCATTGTCGCTTCGATTCATCGGTCCGGGTGCAGGCCGGCTGAAGGTGCCGGCTGAAACAGTCGCTTGGCGTAAAACTGGTCCGGCAGAAAGGTGAATCCCACGGCAGCAAGGATGCACAGAAACGCCGCAGCGTGGTTCCATTTGATGCGTTCACCCAGGTAAAGAATCGCGAAGCCGCTGAACACCACCAGCGTGATGACCTCCTGCATAATCTTGAGTTCCGTGGCCGTGAAATGCGTGTGCCCCCAGCGATTGGCCGGCACCATCAGGCAATACTCCAGGAACGCAATGCCCCAGCTCACGAGCACCACCGTGTGCAAGGGCAACTGCTTGAACTTGAGGTGCCCATACCACGCAAACGTCATGAACACGTTTGACAACGTCAGCAGGACGATGGGCAGCCAACGGGATTGGGTGAGGTCGGTCATAAACGAACGGGAATGTTCTGCTTCGCCAGAAACTGCTTCACATCGCCTCCGTCTGTTACAGTTTCTCTGTTGGCGTGAACGGCAGGCCGCGTTCGCCGTTGAACAGTTTTTTCAACCGCCTGTCGCTATTGCTGCTTTTGCGCCGGATGACCCCGGGCGCAACAAGCTGGCTGCTCTCGCGGCGAGCGCGTCGGCCTTTCAGCCAGTCTTCCCAACTGATTGCACCGTTAATGGGAATGCAGGGGGCTTTTGATTTTGATTTCATTGGCAACTTCGTTCACGAGTTTCTCACATTCGGGCAGGTTACGATATTCAGGGCGGTTGGCAACTCGACGGACTTCGTCCCAGTTCACCTCAACTTCCTTGCGCAATGCCACAGCGGCCAAAATCTTCGCACACTTGCGCGCACTTCCGTCATTGCCAAGGTGGAATGACATCAGCACTCGCTCGACAAGCAAATCCTCCGGCTTCATGAGAAGGAAATCTCCGTAAGGTGCTCGAATACGGCGGAACGGTGTGTGCGCGAAGCTCTCCACAGGACCCAGCAAGTCCAGATACATCCCGGCCACCTGCCAGTTGCGTGGACCGCCCCTGGCTTCAAGCAAAGCCATGACCTCCTTCCGATCGGAAATGGGCAGAGCATCCTTCGTCGCGTGGCACATGTCGAGATCGCCCGACGCATAAGCACCATCCGTCAAAATCTCAATGGCCGAGCCGCCGACTACGACGAGTTCCACGCCACGTTCCGCCCAAAGCGCACTCACGAGAGAGGCCAGTTTGGCACTTTTGAGCGTCGGATCGTG
>CAYQCZ010000724.1:0-1818 GCA_964415955.1 uncultured Verrucomicrobiota bacterium
CTCACCGATCATCACGACGTTTGGCGCCTGACGCAGCATGGAACGCAGTGCGGCCGCAAAGGTCAGCCCGACGCTTTCATGCACCTGCACCTGGTTGATGCCCGAGAGCTGGTATTCAACGGGATCCTCCACAGTGATGAGCTTGCGGTCCGGCCGGTTGATATAGTTGAGACAGGAGTAGAGCGTCGTCGTCTTGCCGGAACCGGTGGGGCCGGTGACGAGGATGATGCCATCTGGAAGACCAATGAGGCGCTCGAAGGTCTGCTGGTCGTCCGACAGGAAGCCCAGCTCGGACAGGCCCAGCTTGAGGCCGGTCTTGTCCAGAATACGCATGCAGATGCTCTCGCCGTGGTTGGTGGGCAGGCAGTTGACACGCAGATCGATCTGCTTCCCTGCGACGGCAAGCTGGATGCGGCCGTCCTGCGGAATGCGCCTTTCCGCAATGGACATGTTGGACATGATTTTCAGACGGGCCGTCACCGAGGGCTGGAGCCTCTTGGGCGGGCATTTGACCTCCTGCAGCACGCCGTCAATGCGGAACCGCACGCGAAAACGCCGCTCCAGCGGCTCCAAATGAATGTCCGAGGCGCGGGATTTGAACGCGTCCACGATGATCGAGTTCACCAGCTTGATGATGGGGGCATCCGCCTCCACCTCGGCCCCGTCATCTCCGGTGCCGAGCTGCTGCCCGATGATGTTGGTCAGGTCCACCTCGCCCTCGGTGATGTCCTGAATCATCCGGTTCACCGAGTTTTCGCTGGATCCGTAATACTTGGTGATGGCCGCCTCGATGGCTTCATCCGTGGCCACACGCACCTCGATATCCTTGTGCAGCGCATGGTGGAGACCATCAATGGTGTCGAGGTCCGAGGGGTCGGACAAGGCCACGGTCACGCTGTTCTCATGGGCATACACCGGGACAACCTTGTAGCGTTTGGCGATGTGACGCGGCACGGCTGCCAGCACCTCGTCCCCGATCCGGACCTCGTTCAAATCAATCACCTCCGCCCCAAACTGCGCAGCCCGCGCCGTGACGACGTCAATGGATCGAATGACGCTGCGCTCCAGAAGAAGGTCCACCACCCCCGCCCCGTTGGCATCCGCATCCGCACGGACTTGTTGCAACTGCTGGTTGGTGACAAAGCCCATGTCCACCAGCGTATCCACCAGGTAATCGTCTCTTACAGCCACAGTCGGTTCAGTTGTCCGTTTAAGGTTGAGTTGCGGACAGCTTGCAGACCCACCCGTTCAAAGTCAAATGCCTACGAAGCAACCCTGCAAAACAACCGCCCTCATGAAGGCCGGTTTGCGCGGGCTCCCATGTTGAGGCATCGGCGCGGCACGGTGAATCCCTCCGACTGCCCCCTGCTCTCCCCCGGAGGACATCGACGCATGTGTTGACACGCTTCACCGGAGGCATGAGTCTCAGAACGGAGTTTGCAGCGATTTGCGTCATGATTTCCCTTGAGCAGTTGAAATCGGCGATGGCGGCCAAAAACACCCCAAAACAGTTCTGCCCTGCCATCCTCGCCCTGGCGACCGCCTTGATCTGCCTCTCAGCGTCGTGTTCCACAGTCACACGCACGGTCATTGAGCCCCTCAGCATCGAGGGGGCGGTTTTTGCAGGCAATCAGACCTGCATCGACTGCCACGCGGCCATCACCCAAAAATTCCCTGGCAGCCCGCACGCCCGGGTTTTTGTCCGTTCCTCAGGACATGCCATGGAAAACAGCTGCGAATCCTGCCACGGCCCGGCCAGCAAGCATGTCCAGACGGGTGGACAAGGTCGCGACAAATTCATCATCAACCCCGGCAAGG
>CAYQCZ010000725.1:0-1818 GCA_964415955.1 uncultured Verrucomicrobiota bacterium
ACATCGACTTGAGTGCCGCGGAAGTTCCAATCATGGATGGTAGTGCGGGTCCGTTCGTGTTCCTGTTACAGAGTGCTGGCATTTCGGAGCAGAACGCGCACAAGCGTTTCATCCGTATAAAAAAGACTGTTGAAGTTCGCGAAGGTGAAAAATGGGCCCGCTTCGAGCCGTATGAGGGGTTCAAGGTCGGGTTCCAAATTGATTTCGACCATCCGGTCTTCAAAAAACACCGGCAATCGGCGGAAATCGACTTCTCAAGCACATCGTTCGTCAAGGAAGTAAGCCGTGCGCGTACCTTCGGGTTCGTCCGCGACATCGAGTTCCTGCGGGAACGCAATCTCGCTCTTGGCGGCAGTCTGGATAACGCAATCGTCGTCGACGACTTCAGGGTGCTCAACGAGGACGGACTTCGTTACGAGGACGAATTCGTTAAGCACAAGATTCTCGACGCAATCGGAGACTTGTACTTGTTGGGGCACAGCCTTATCGGGGCCTTCAACGGTTATAAGTCCGGCCATGCGTTGAACAATAAGCTCCTGCGTACGCTGGTTGCGGACAGGACCGCATGGGAAGAAGTTACCTTCGATGACCCGGCAGCGGCTCCGATTTCCTACCTCGCCCCGGTCACGGCCTGACCGCGTTCAGGTCGAGTCATTCCTGGTTTTGGTCGCGAGGCGGTTGAGGGCTTCGGCGAGAGGTTCGTAGGTAATACCGGCCGCGGTGGCTTGGATATGGCGGGCTGCAGTCGCTGAAAGGAAAGGACGCACCACGGGCGGCGGTACCGGCGGCGGCTCCGGTGTCAGAATGATGATGCGGCAGGCGGAAACCTTGGTTCCCGCAGCGTTGAAAGCACGCAGGATTTCGTTGGTGTGGTAGCGTAGGCGAGTCGCCCAGACTGCAGAGTCGGCGGCAATGATCAGGCGGCCTTGCTCGAACCCGGCCACGCGGCAATGTGCGGCGAGGTCTGCTTCGACGATGGATGAGAGGCATTCATCGAGGGCAGCCATGGACCGGGCGCGGGAGGCCAGGGTAGCAAGGGTAGCCCCCGGCGTTGACAGAACTTGATGTGGCCGATGTGTTTTTTTGTCGGTCATTGGGGAACCAAGACTAAATGAACCTGATACTCCTGACAAAGCGGCATGGCCGCCCAGTGAGCGTTGACCTGCGGGCACCGGGGTCAATTCTGGTCATCGCGGCGTTCCTCTTCACGCTCTGGGCTGTCGCCTTCATGGCCGGGGGTGTCTGGCAGGGTTGGCAGGATGACCGCGCTGGCGAGGCCCGGTCCGATGAGCTACGACAGGAAGTGGCACGGCAGAGCCATGAAATCGAGTTGGCGCGGCGGCAAGCGCGCGAGGATCTTGATGCGCTTGCCCTCCGCCTCGGTTTGGCCCATGCCCATGTTTTGCGTCTGGATGCGCTTGGTCAGCGGCTCACCCGTATCGCCGAACTCGATCTGGGTGAATTCGACTTCGACCAACCGCCAGCACTGGGCGGTCCTGAGAGTGGAGCTGGCGACAGCATCTCCGCAACGGACTTTATGCAAGCGCTGGATCAACTCTCCGAGCAACTTGCTCGCCGCCAACAGCAACTCAATGTTCTGGACAACCTGCTGTTAAGTCGCAACCTTCAGCGTCAGGTCCTTCCAGCCGGGCGTCCTGTGGCATCAGGCTGGATTTCTTCCAACTTCGGTATCCGCAACGACCCGTTCACCGGTCAGCGAGCCCACCACGCCGGCATCGATTTCGCCGCCCGTGCGGGAGCTCCGGTGTTTGCGGTAGCGGCTGGGGTGGTAACTTATGCTGGTGACCGATTGGGCTA
>CAYQCZ010000726.1:0-1816 GCA_964415955.1 uncultured Verrucomicrobiota bacterium
TCGTCCTCAGCATCATCGGCCCGATCGCCCCCATTCTCAACGTCGGGCTCGACGACCTCATGCAACCGCCCATCGCCTACATCGACAACAATGTTCTCCTGGGCAACGGGAAGATCGACATGAAGCACTTCATCGTGGCCAGCGACGCCTTCCGTGCCAACGCCGCAGGCACTGTCACCATTGCCCAAGTGCTCACCAATTCACCCATCAATGACATCCCGGTGGACATCGCCCTCAGCAAGGCCATCGCGCAGAAGGCGCGACTGGACAGCCCTGAACGCACACAGGGCAACTACGTGACGCTCCCCAACTTCGTGAAAATGGGCGGCACCATCGGCGAGCCGAAGCCCGACATCAACAAACTGGTCATCACCGGACTCCTGCTGAGATCCACGGCCGGCGTCCCCGGCGTGGTGGGTGAGAAGGCCGGCGGCATCCTCAAAGGCGTGGGCGGTTTCCTCTCCGGCGATGCCCCCAAGATGAATGATCCGGACGCAAAGACGCCCCCGAACACCAACGCGCCCCCCATCAAGATCAATCCGTTCGACCTGTTCAAAAAGAAACAGTAGCCGGCCACGGTCTGAACAAGTCATCTGTCGCCTGAAGACAACCATTGACGACGGACATTGTGCCGACACCTTGGAGAATCGTTACGGGCAGCCAGCATGCGCCCTTTACCCCGTTGCACGCCGGTGTTCATTCCATTACGGTCACGGGCGTGTCGGCACCACGCATCAAGTCACTGGCAATGGTTCTGGCCCTGTGCTGCGCCGTCCTGAGCGGCTGCACGCCGGGTGCCCCCACGCCTCTCGACGAGGAAAAGGACCCCCACTTCCTGCGGGGGCGCAATTACATCAGCGCACGGGACTTCGATGGTGCCATCCGGTCCTTTGAGGAGGCCATCCGCGCGAACCCGAATTCCGCCTCCGCCCACAAGGAACTGGGGTTGCTCTATTACGAGAACCGGAAGGATTACGCCCGCGCCATCTACCACCTTCAACGTCTGCTGGAACTGCGCCCCGAGGACGACCTTGCCGCCAGCCTGAGGGAATACATCGTCAACTGCAAACGGAGCCTGGCCAGCGAAGTCGCGCAACTGCCCGCCAGCCAGGCCATGCAGCGCAAGCTGGAGGAGTTGCAGAAGGTGAAGGATGAGAACACGTTGCTTCGTGCCCAGAACGAACAACTGCGCGCCCAAATGATCCAGCTTCAACAAATCAGCGAGGCCGCCCGGCGCATGACACCGAACCCCACCGTCATTCATCCTCCCACGAATGCTTCGTCGGCGCCGCCCGTGCCTGCGCCACCGCTCCAGACACCGTTGTCCGCCACGCCTGCGCCACCGGAGTCTGAAACGCCCGCGCCCGCGCCTGCCCGCACCCACACGGTCAAGGCCGGCGAGTTCCCGGGCACCATTGCCAGACAATACGGCATCAGCGTGGACAAGCTCCTTTCCGCCAACCCCGGTGTGGATCCGCGCCGCATGCAGATCGGCCAGGTGTTGAAAATACCCGCCAAGTAAACGCCGCGCCATGCTGTCCAGAATGTTGCTTGTTGTCCTGGCGGTGTTCTGGGTTGTCATGAACCTGCTGCTGTGGCGCTCCGAATTCCGCCCGGAGGGCGAACCCGGCGAACGCATCCCCGTCGAGGTGGTGATGGAGAGAATCCTCCGCTCCCCGGACCTTTCCTCCCTGGAAATCCGCCAGCGCGGACAACGGATTGGCTACTGCCGTCTGCTCGCCAATCAGTCGGAGGATTTCTCCACCGGCCGTGTCATGACCGAGACAGGGGTTCTGGAGGGGGAGATCAAAAGGCT
>CAYQCZ010000727.1:0-1808 GCA_964415955.1 uncultured Verrucomicrobiota bacterium
TACAAATACAAGGTAAAACAGGAAACCGTCACCTCCGTGGAAATGCCAAGGAGCGCACGCATGCTCACAGCCAAGGCGCTGGGCGCCCATGTGTGGGTGTGGGCCATCGTGGACACGGACGACAAGGAAAGGGAGATGCGGAAGATCGCCGTGCTGAAAACCGGCCAGGACGTCTCATTGAATCCCGATCTGCTCACCCACATCGAAACCGTTCAATTCGGCGAGGGCGAACTTGTCCTGCACGTCTTCGAATACCACGAGATGTGAACGGCGGCTTTGCGCAGTGCGGGTTCACTTGAGGATTTCATTCAGGACGCGCCCGTCCACCCCCTTCATGTCAATCCCGAGCAGATGCGCTGCCGTAGGGGCCACATCAATGTTTCGAACACGTTCCAGTCGAACGCCCTGACGAATCCCACTGCCCCAGGCGATGAAGATGCCATCCAGTTCGGGGTCCGTGCCCGGATATCCATGCGTTCCAAGATAGGTTCCTGAATCAGCCACTTCAGCGTCACCCATGACCGTGGATTGGAAGGCATAACCGTTCTTCGCAAAGCACACCAGATCGCCGGCCCCAGGGTTCACCGCAGGCGTGGGCATGCCGAGACTCGCATAATCCTTCGGTTCAACCACCCGCGCGACGCCTTCCATGCCTTCAAGCAGGGTCCTGCACTTGGAGAGAACCTCCTCACGACGGTCTTCCCGGGTCACATAGAGCATCGCCATGCCGCCTTGTGTCATCACATAGGCATCACAACTGGTCACAGTCGGGCCGGCAGTCCGCACAAAACCGGCCTTCCTCAAGGCCACATTGGGCTGGATCACCTTCTGCACCTTCTTGAATCCGTGATCTGTGACGATGATCACCGTGGTCCTTTCCTTCATGCCTGCGGCCTCGATCGCCCGCAGCAGTTCCGCCACCATGGAATCTGCGTAGGCATAGGCCGCAAAACTCGCCGTGGTCCCGGGGCCATAACGATGGTTGGTCGCGTCGGTGGTCAATGGGTGGAACAGCAACAGGTTGGGTCTCCTCGTCTTGAGGATGTGAACGGCGGCCCGCGTCCATATCATGTCCCGCCACGTGATGTCCTTTCCCCTGGTGAAACCAGCAATCTCATCCCGCGTCACAAGACCCTGCCCGACCATTTCAAGTTCGATCTCCCCATCCGGGTTGGGGATTTCATGAAAGGCCCAGTGAATGGTTCCGGCATTCGTGATCGCCACCCAGTCCACCTGGGCCGTTGTCAAACCAGCCTGGAACGCCAGATCATAGAGGGTTGGCACGCGCACCATGCGAGCCTTGTCCGCCCATTGTTCGATCTTCGGTGGCTGGCCCTCTCCCTGACGCACCAGCAACCCATTGTAGAGGACTCCGTGCTTCTCCGGCCGCACACCGGTGACCATCGTGGTGTGGTTGATCCAGGTGATGGACGGGTTGGAAACCTCCATTGCCCGGGCGGAGACCCCTTCAGCCGCCATCCGGCGCAGTGTGGGAACCGGCAGCGTGCTTTCAGCCCACAGCCACGCGGGGAAACCATCCAGACTGATGAGTATCACCGAACGATCACTGGCCGCTCCCGGGGCAACGACGGAAGACGCGACCAAAAACAGGAGACATCCGCCACGAGTCAGCAGGTCTGAAATCTGGTTCATAAAATAAAATAACGGGTGACGTTGAGAACAAGAGCCCCCATTGAAGCAAGCGCCACCCCGTCTTGCAACGCGGGAGGCCGGGGCGCGCAGGGGCAGACGCATCTAGAGCCTGTTATGCACTTTTGGCGACGAGGTTTTTGAGCATGAGCATGACG
>CAYQCZ010000728.1:0-1808 GCA_964415955.1 uncultured Verrucomicrobiota bacterium
GAGCTGATAGTAGCACTCGATTTTTCCCCAAACACTTCCTATCTGTCGGTGTTTCTGCAGGTTGGAAGTTGAATCACCATTCGATGCCGTAACGCCGCGTTGAGCGATTTTTCGCACGAAGCGATGCTGGCATTAGTTCCGGAGGGCACAGATGACCGAAACCGATGTTCTGAATTATCAAGGCCCGATCGCGGTCACGGTGGCTTACTTCTGCCTCTGGTACTACCTGCTACTGGGTCTGCAGCGCGGCACAAAGTACAAGCTGGTAGCGGAATATGCCGCACGGGGAGAAGAGTTTGACCGCTATTTTGGGCAGGATCCACGCATGCTCGCGGCGGACCGTGCGGTGATCAACACGCAAGAGCAGATGGTGCCCTTCCTGACTGCGCTGTGGCTTCACGCGGTCTTCGTAGGGGCGTCGTCCGCCGCCTACCTTGGCCTTGGCTATGTCGTACTACGTTCTATCTATCCGCTTCTTCTGGGAAAGAACCTCTCAAAGACACAATCGAAGAGAGTCTTTTTCGTGACTGGCCCTGCCTACGTCATCGTGTTTTCCCTTCTAGGCAGCACGATGTACATGGCCCTGCTCAACTAGCTGGCGCCGGATGGCGAAACATCACTCCAGAGCACAGATGAGCGTGATGAAAAGGAAAACGTGAAGTTGCCCATCGACGAAATTGAAGACGAAGTCCGCCAAGCGGTGGGTCTTCCAAAGCCGGTAATTGTGACGGCACCAACAGGTTCTGGTAAATCCACGCGTCTACCACTCTGGCTTGCAGATACTGGAGCCCAGGTTCTGGTTATTGAGCCGCGGCGCGTAGCGTGCCGGGCGTTGGCAACATTCTTGGCGGAACAGCGCGGGGAGGGCGTTGGAGATTCGATTGGTTATACTGTCAGGTTTGACGACCGCCGAGGCCCCAAAACGCATATTCACTTTGTGACGCCGGGTATTGCACTGAACCTTTTGGGGAGCGACCAGGGGTTTCCATACGACCATGTGATTGTCGACGAATTCCACGAGCGTGGCTGGCAAGTTGACCTTGCGGTGATGTTGCTCCGGCGTCGGTGCGAAGAACGGCTTGTGTTGACGAGCGCAACGCTCGATGCGGTTGAGCTCTCCCGGCGTATTGACGCAACTGTTCTTGAAGCGGGTGGGCGCACGTTTCCGGTCGATATTTCTTATCGCGGAGAAGTTGTCCAGCCCACGCCCAAGGACCTCACTCAAAGAGTGGTGCGTGCGGTCAAAGCGGCGTTAGTCGCGACCGACGGCGACGTCCTGGTCTTCTTGCCGGGCAAACGTGAAATCGGCGAATGCGATCAGGCGTTGCGCTCGGTTGTGGGCGGGGCAGATCTTGTTCCGGTGCATGGCTCGTTGCCGCCCGAACATATGACGCGGGCGTTGAAAGACCGGGCCGTTGGTGAGGGACGGCAGGTGTTTTTAGCGACGAACGTGGCCGAGACATCGCTCACGTTGCCAAACGTGCGGGCCGTCATCGACTCCGGACTCGTGCGCATGCAGATTCATCGCGGCGGGCGGAATGCCCTCGCGTTGGTTCCGATTTCACGGGCGTCGATGGACCAGCGTGCGGGCCGCGCCGGCCGCGTCAGCGCAGGCGTTTGCTACCGCCTCTGGGATGAGCGTTGGTCTCCAGCTGCCACCACTCGCCCGGAAATCGAGCGCGTGGAGCTCAACGATGCTGTGCTCGCCGCAACCCGTGCGGGCGTGCCGCTCGCGGAGCTTGCGGAGAGTCCATGGATTACGCCGCCACCCGAGTTCAGTTTGGAGCGGGCGTGCACACATCTTCGGG
>CAYQCZ010000729.1:0-1800 GCA_964415955.1 uncultured Verrucomicrobiota bacterium
TGTCACACCAAGCTCTGATTGAATCGGAAGCCGAAATTGCGAGTTCGAATGAAAATTCCCCACCATCGGTCAGCAGCGGCTCCCTGATCTTCAAGGAGCAGCTGGAGCGCCTCTCGGAAATGATGCTTGTCCTGCTCATTGGCGGCACGCTGTTTCTCGATTCCTGGAGCTTGCGTGCGGTGGGACTGGCGCTGTTCCTGTTCCTGGTCGCCCGCCCGGTCAGCGTCTTCATTGGCCTGCTGGGAACGCAAACATCATGGCCGTTACGTGGTATGGCGGGATGGTTCGGCGTTCGTGGCATTGGCTCTCTGTACTATCTGATGTATGCCATCCAGCATGGTTTGCCCGAAGATATCGCGCTGGAACTGGTCAGCTTGACCTTGATCGCAGTGACGCTATCCATCGTCATCCACGGCATCAGTGTCAAGCCCTTGATGAGCCGCTTTCTGCTTCACCACCGAAGTTCAGGCTCATGACAACACGTACGAAGTCTCGAACCTCCGAGAGTGATCCGAAATGAGACCGGCTTGTCCGCCCGGCTCAACGGCGCATACCGGCGGCTAGCTGGGATCAGGCTGGTGGCCAGCACAGTGATGCGGATAACCCGGCGCATGGATTCTCGACTCCCGGTCTGCCGCTTGGGAGGCCTGCGATGGCACAAAGCAGGTAGATGTACTCGTGCTGCAGTAGCTGGAATGCGAAATGCTGCAAGTGCCCCCGAAAAGACCCGCGCCTCGAGCAGGCGGCCAAGGCAATGAGCACGCCGTGTGTTGGGTGGAGTACATACATCGTGGGCCAATGCGCGCAACGTGATCCCACACTGCATGGCCGTTTCCACTTGGAATTGGCCGCCAAGGAGATAGCAATGTACGAAAATGACAAGTCCACGTCCCAATACGCGCCCGGCACCCCGAGCAGCGGTGATACAGCCACGAGGCGCACCGACCCGAAATTCGTCCGCGAGTCATTCACGATGCGCAAGATGCACGCGTGGCAGATCGCGGCGCTGGCCATCGCAGCAGCGGCGGTGCTCGGCCTTGCACTGTTCTATATCTAGCCGAACGCTGGCGGCCGGCTCGGCAGGAATCGTGCCGGCCCGGCCACTAGAGTCCAGGCACCCCCCCCCGGGAATGCGTGTGCGCGTTCCCGCTCAATCGGACAGGAGGTATTTAATGGGCCAGAAACCGACCAACCAGGGCGAAGGCGATCGCGAATCCGCCAAGCGCTACAACCGCAACACCCAGGAGTTCGTCAAGTCCGGCAAGGTCGACGAGGCCGCCAAGCGCGCGGGCGATGCGGACCCCAAGGAGCTCGCGGAGGCCGAAAAGGAGGGCAAAAAGCGCTCCAAGGAACTGGATCCGGCCGTCGAGCGGGACTACACCAAACCGACCAAGTAACGCCCGCGGGCGGGACAGTGTGGGCCCGATCATGACGAGGGGCCCTCGCGTAAAGGATGTGTCCATGGGGGACAGACCACAAGGATGTGTCCATGGGGGACAGACCACGGTTAATTCGGAAAACCGTGGTCTGTCCTCGGTTGTCCCGCACTGCATGAGCCGGGCGTAGATTCCAGTGTCACGGCCTTCCCGGCGTTTCAGTTCAACAAGGTTCATCCGTCGCGACATCTCCGAATCCGCCTGCGTGCCGCGCGGGATAAACCCCATTCGGTACTCGTCATGGGAGAGACCAATGCATCCGTACAGAAATTTCATCTTGATGATCGCTGTGTCTGCAACTCTTATGTTTGGCTTGATGTACCTGAACAACTATCAGCTTGGCCATGTGTGGTTCAGCCAAACT
>CAYQCZ010000730.1:0-1798 GCA_964415955.1 uncultured Verrucomicrobiota bacterium
TTTCTCCATGCGGATGACCTCGGCAGGGCGTGCGTGTTTCTGATGGAACATTACAGCAGCGAGGAAATCATCAATGTCGGCAGCGGCAGCGACCTGACCATCCGCGAACTGGCCGGACTGGTCAGCAACGCCATCGGCTATCAGGGAGCGATCGAGTGGGATCGATCGAAGCCGGACGGCACTCCGCGCAAGCTGATGGACAGCACGCGCATCCTGGCCATGGGATGGAAACCGCAGATGGACCTGACCACGGGAATCCGCCTCGCCTACGAGGATTTCAAGAAGTCCCGGTGGGCATCGCCCGATGCCGGCTGAACACCAGCCTCATTTCTTGAGTGCCGCCTCGATGCTGGCGGCCACCTTTTCGGCCAGATACTTGGAGCCTGCGGGCGTGTAATGCACGTTGGCTGGAAGCTGGATGTCCTTTGCCCCTTTGAGTGCGTGGGCGTGCAGGTCGTTGATGCTGACGCCCTCGGCCTTCATCACGCGCGCAGCCACGGCATTGAACTTCACGGATTCATCCGCCACACGACCCTGGGCGCCCTCGGGCACGGGCGTGGTCGAACACCAGATGAGCTTCGCACCCGTGGCCTTCATCTGCTTCACCAGTTCACGAAGGTTCTTCTCATACGCATCCAATGGCACCTGGTGATGACTGCCCGGCGTCCTGGGATCTACAAGGCGCGCGCCATCCGGCCCCATGTAAACGAGATCGTGCAGACCCCAGTTGAAATGGATGACGTCCCATTTGCCATCGCCCAGCCATGCCTTGATGTTTTTCACACCGTTGGTGGTGGGTCCTCCGTTGGCCGGAATGCGGTGCACATTGGCCCTGCCCTTGAGCAGGGCGCGCACGTCCAGCGTGTAGCCGATGGAAATGGAATCGCCAATCAGCAGCACTCGCGGCAGGCCAGGCTCGTCGTCGATCTTCGCCAAGGCGGGATTGGGAGCGCGTTTGGCAGGAGTCTTTGCCTTGGGTTTCGCATCCGTGTCCTGGGCATGACTGGAAAAGGCCAGCAACAAGGAGGTGATCAACACGCAGACGGTTGCAATGCGGCGGTGGATGAATGGTGTTTTCATGGGGATGGGTCGTGCTTCATTCGATATAGGCTTCCAGGGAACCTGATGGCAAGACTGTGAACTTTCCATGGCATAATTGACGGGCAATGACTTAAATGCGCGCCGTGCGCCACACGCCGTCAACCAGCCGCCGCAGCGACTCGTCCGCCGCCTGATGAACAATCTGGCGACCATCTTCCGTTTCGGCTGGCCCTACATGTGCCGTTACAAGTCGCGGGTCATTGCCGCGCTGGTGCTGGGCATTCTTTTCGGCCTGTCGAATGCCACCTTCGTCTGGGCCACCAAGACGTTGTTCGAGCGGCTCAAGAAACCGGTGGAAGCGCCGCTGATCACCGTGACCAATCCCGGCGGCGGTGAATTGCGCTGGCAAATCCAGCAGCCGGGGACAGATGCGAAGACCGTGAACGGAGGCACACTCTCCGGCGGGCAGTCCACCACCGTGCGAATCGAAACACCTGTCGCGGAATCCACGCAACCAAGTTCCCGCTGGGGCGCAGCAATCGCCAGTGCGCAGCAACGTGCCCATGACTGGATTGACCCGTGGCTTCCCCGGATGGGCCGCAAGATCGACTGGCGGCAGGTGCTGGGAGGCTTTTTGTTTCTTCCCGTGCTGGTCGCCCTGCGAAGCTTCCTCGGCTATCTGAGCAGCTATTGCATGGCGTGGGTGAGCGAGCGTGTCATGAATGATCTGCGCTACGACATGCTGGCCAAGCTTTAC
>CAYQCZ010000731.1:0-1797 GCA_964415955.1 uncultured Verrucomicrobiota bacterium
AAGGGTTCTTTTTACACGCCGGATACGCTACATGATTTATGGAAATGCTCTAAGCATGTGAAACCTATGTCGAGCCAACGCTGCGAGCCGCATCGACAGGGAGATCATCTGGATGGTCTGGCGGCTGTGGTTTCAGCATGGGTTGAGAAGATGGCCGGAGAGTTAGTGCGATTTTCTCCTTTGCCTTCCCGGCGTTCTTCTGCGGCAATGACGCCATGATAACGATCGTCATTGGCACCAACCGTCCCGGCAGCAACTCACGCCACGTCGCAAAGCAGATCGAATCCATCTATCAGGATTTGAAAACGCCTGTGAACGTCCTCGACCTCGCGGATTTGCCGCCGGAAATCTTCCACCCGTCCTCCTACGCGGAGAAACCGGCCGCGTTCAAACCGTTCACCGAGGCGGTGCTGACATCCGGCGGACTGCACATCGTGACGCCTGAATACAACGGCGGCATGCCCGGCGTGCTGAAGTATTTCATCGACATGCTCAAGTTCCCCGAGAGCTTCGATCGCAAACCGGTGTGCTTCACCGGCGTGGCGGCAGGTCAGTGGGGTGCGCTGCGGCCCGTGGAACAGTTGCAGGCCATCTTCGGCTATCGCAACGCGCACATTTATCCCGAGCGCGTGTTCATCCCCTCGGTGTTCAACCAACTGGATGAACAGGGCCGGATCAAGGATGCGGAACTGGCCGACCGTCTTCGCAAGCAGGCCTCGGGCTTTGCCCAGTTCGTCGCAAAACTGCGCTCATGACATCGTTGCCAGCCTTCACCGGCGCGGTGGAACTGCGCCCCGGCCTGGTGCCACGTCCGGAGATTTCGCATGTGGTGTTCGACTTCGACGGCACACTGTCATGGCTGCGACATGGCTGGCCGGGCATCATGCTCGGGATGTTCGAGGAACGCCTTCCCTCGCTGCCGGGTGAGCCGGCCCAATCGCGCCACGATCTGCTCCAAGGCGTGATTCTCGGCCTGAATGGCAAGCCCACCATCATGCAGATGATCCGCTTCGCCGAGCTCGTCAGCGAACGCGGCGGCACACCACCCGACCCGGAGAGTTTGCGAAAGGATTATCAGGACCGGCTTGATGCGGAGATCGCCGCGCGTTCTGAACTGATCCGACAAGGAAAGGCTATGCAGAGTGATTTCATTGTCCATGGCGCACGGCCATTGCTTGAAAAGCTGCGCGATGACGGCCTGACGTTGATCATTCTCAGCGGAACAATCGAACATCGCGTGAAAGAGGAGGCGGAACTGCTCGGCCTGACACCTTTCTTCGGCAGACACATCTACGGCAGCACGCCGGACCCGTTTCAGTTCTCCAAGCTGGCCGTCTTTGAACGATTGATCCACGAAGAAGGCATCACCAGCGGGCACCTGCTGTCGTTCGGCGACGGCGGCGTGGAAATCACCAGCACCAAGCAAGTGGGCGGACTGGCCGTGGCCGTGTGCAGCGACGAGGACGATAACGGTTCCGGTGTGATGGATCCTTTCAAGCGTGCGCAACTGACCGCCGCTGGCGCGGATGTGGCCATTCCGGATTTTCAAGACGGCGCGGCTTTGGTTGATTACCTTCGGGGCCGATGAATCCACCCGTCCAACCGCTGGATCTGACCCGACTGAAGGTCCTGCCACTGGCAGACCGCCAGAGCCTCACACGCGTCGAGGACATCCTCATCGAACCGTCCTCCCCTGCCCCAGCCATTGCTGACGAACGAGTCGTGCGCATCCTTGAGCAATGCGCGGCAGACATCCGTGCCGCCGATCAAAAGGCCATCCAGTCGGGACAAACGCTT
>CAYQCZ010000732.1:0-1796 GCA_964415955.1 uncultured Verrucomicrobiota bacterium
GCGGTGCAGCCGGGCCAGCTTGTCCACAGCGGCAATCCCATTGGCCTCGGCTTCCAGTGCCTTGTCCCTGGCGATCAGATCTGCCAGCTTCGCCTTGCCGTCACCAGCGAGCAATTCACGCACGCGCGCAATGCCGAGCTTCTCCACCACCGCACCGGCCTTGCCCGTGGCCCATGCGTTGTAAGGCGCGAACTTCGCCTCGAGGCCTTTCCAGTCGGACTCCGAAATGGATTTCTTGTCACCGATCAGGGGTTTCACCACCTGTGCCGCAAATGCGCTGACGGCTCCGGCCCATGCGGGATTGACGCCTTCCGTGAGCGGCAGGTCGCGGCCAGCCTCGACGCGTGCCAGCGGGAAGCCGGCTGCCTCGGTCGCGGAGGCATTCAGGTCTTTCGTTGAGAAAGCGAGGTATTCGGCCTCCTGACGGTTCATGGCACCGAGGGCGCGCGCGTCATAGGCGGCCAGACGGCAGCGGGCAAAGTAATCATCCACCTTGGCCTTGATGGCGTTCAGCGATGCCGCGGCGGCGGCGGTGCCATCTCCGAGCGGCAGCAACGTGGCCGCGTCCTGCTCGGATTTGTTGAACCAGTCCGTAAAGGCCTGAAGCTCGGCGAAGAACTGGTCCACCTTTGCCTGGTTCACACCCGGCTTGCCGCTGCGGTCCGTCTCACCGCCCACACAACCGATGATGTCATTGATCAACGCCTTGGTGGCGTCTTCCTGGGCGGATTCCGCAGGCACGATGCCGTCGCCGTTGAACTGGGTCTGCGCGAAAATCCTTGCCGTATCCGCCGTGTCATCCAGGCATATGGCTGTTGCATCGGGCTTGCCGAGATTGCTGAGAATCTGCCTTGCGGACGCATGGATTTGTTTCCCTTCCGGCGTGGCGTCATTGATCGCGGACAAGGGCAGGGCGGGGCTTCCTTTGAGGAGGTCGTCCGGGTTCTTGAGCTGGGCGGTTGCCCATTTGGCGGCGGCGATGATCTCCGGCGGACGGATGCGCCCGTCCTTGTCTGTGTCGATCAACTCCAGCGTTTTCTGGTCGAACTCCAGCCCCTTCACCGGGCACGCTAGTGCCAGCCACAGCTTTTGATCAAGCTGGTCGAGGCTGGCGATGTCCGCGCCGGAGCGGATTTGGACCTGGTCGAATCCGCCGGCCATGAAGAAACGCCAGCGGTGTGTGGAAGCGGATGTGCTCATGCGTGATATGAATGGGATCGTGTGATTTCAACCCGTGGGAACCCGGAGAACGCCTGAACCGGCAAGTCCCAAGACGCGGCGAAACTGACCCAAACCGGTCATGCGGTCAAATCAGCTTTGGGGCGGATCGAGTGCTGCATGATTTACTCACCCGTGCGTTCGCACGGAACGCGGACAGGGATGGGCAGGGACGCGCCGAAAGGGCGGGAAAAGCTGTCCGGCTCAAAGTGTCCTGAAATGGGTTGAACCATGATAGCAAAACGCTATCTTGGTCTCATGAAGCAAATTTTACTTCGGGAAGTGCCTGACGAACTCCACGCCGCACTTGTGGCCAGTGCTGAGCGGGACAGGCGCAGCATGGAAAAGCAAGCCTTGCACCTGCTTGAATCGGCTTTCAAAGAACGTCCTGCGAACACCTGTGGAGAGTTGTTGGAGAAAATGGAGAATTCACCGGTGCCTGATCTTGAGGATCACTTGTTGGAAAACTTTGCTGCCCGGCGTGGTCGCCGGTCCAACAGGCCATGATTGCAGACACGACATTCCTAGAGCCTGTACTGCACTTTTTGCGAGAATTGTCTGTACAATGTATTTACATC
>CAYQCZ010000733.1:0-1793 GCA_964415955.1 uncultured Verrucomicrobiota bacterium
TGCGTCTCCTGGAGCCCTTCGAGAAAGCGCTTCGTTCCCTCCGGCCCGAAGACTCGCAGCGCGTTCTTGCGATGCAGCACGAACCATCCGGTCATCCAGAAGTCAGACATGCCACAGATGTGGTCTGAATGAAGGTGGGTAAAAAAGACGTTCGTGACCTCCGGGATGGGAATCCCACACTCGTACATTCGTTGCAACGTTGCCCGGCCCACGTCAAACAGGAGCCATTTACCGTTCACCTGCAGCAGCGTTGCTATTCCGTGCCGGTGGACGGACAGGGACGGACTCCCCGTGCCCAGCATCCAGATGTGAATATGTTCCTCAAGAGGCGAATCGAGGTGAACACCGTTGTACTGGAATGGCTGCATGGGACACGTGTCGTGAAGTGAATTTCACTGTAGGTCCGCAGCCGACCCACGGCAAACAGAACAAAGTGAAGCGCCCGTTCACTTTTTCTGAACACCTCAGCGTTCGTTCAACCCAGCCACCAAGGCGGACAGCACCTCTGCCAGGGCAGTTCCGGCGGGCGAGGTGCGGGCATCCTGCCGCGTGAAGAGCACCAGCCGCTGCTTTGCGGTCGCCAGGTCACGAAGGGGAACAAAAACCAATTCCCTGCATTTCAGTTCATCCTCGATCCCGACCCGGGTCTTCACGGCAACTCCAGCGCCCTGCCGCGCCAGGTGAGTCATGACGGTGACCGAATTGGTGTCCAGGCGAGGCAACAGTCGCAACGCGTCGCGCCCGATGGCGTGCTCCAGCATTTGCCTGATCTCGATGGAGCGATCCGCCAACAGCAGGGGCAAGCCGGCGTCGATCAATTCGCGAACCCTCAGGGACTTGCGGGTCGCCAGCGGATGGTCAGCCCGGAAGATCGCGCCCACTCGCAAGTCGGCCTCGGCGAGCGAATGGACTTTGGGTGAGTCCGCCTTGGAATAGGCAAGGCCGAGTTCAGCTTCGCCGCGATCGACGGCCTCGAAAGCGGCCGATGAACTGCCCATCATCAGTCCGACACGTATGCCGGGAAATCGCTCCCAAAACAGCGCCAGCGCCTTTGTCAACGGCCCCGTGGCGATACCCTCGACACAGGCCAGGGACGTCGATCCGCTGCGCAAGCCCGTGAGGCTCTCGATGGAACTGCGGCCCCGCTCGATTTCGGCGGCGCCTCGCCTGCCGAAGTACAGCAGCATCTCCCCAGCGCTGGATACTTGCAGCCCTTTGGGGAGCCGATAAAAAAGGGGGACGCCAAGCTCCTCCTCGAGCGTCGCGATCTGATGGCTGACGGCAGACGGAACGACGAACAATTCTTCCGCTGCCTTTCGGATGGACCGCAGTCTGGCGACTGCCTCGAAGTAGGTGTAGGCGGTCGAATGCAGGACGGAGCGTTGAATTCTCGCCATGGGGGGTGCTCAAAATTGACTGCCGGGCCAGGCGGTCGAAGGACACGCACGAAGAGCGAAAGATGCTTCGGACGGTGACGGAAATCGTGACGACATGCGGCCATTCGGCCAAGAGGATAACGGGCTGTGCAGGGCCACGCGATAGCGATTCGAATCTCCTGCACATCCCCGAACCATGGAACCTCAGGGCAACTCAGGCCGCTGGGCCTCGTCCCTGCGCAGCAGGTGCAACCGGACGGCCGCCTCTTCCATCGCGCCCGCTTCCAGCCGCAAGGCCTCCACCAAAGCCCCCTCCTCCTGCTCCGTCGGCAGCTGCGTCGCATGACAAGCCAGCGCCAATGAGCCGAGCACCTGGCCCACATCACAACCCATCGCCACCGCGAAAGCATGCACCCC
>CAYQCZ010000734.1:0-1791 GCA_964415955.1 uncultured Verrucomicrobiota bacterium
CGCGTTTCCACACAGCCTAAGCCCCAAGCGGACAATCGGCAAACGCAATTTTCTAGGCACCCTTGTTGGCGGGTGTTATCAAAGAGCAGCCAGACACACGGAGATGGATGGATGCCAACACAGTCTTCGACGCGGGTCTACTACTTCACTCCACCAGACCACGCTTTAGAAAACCTAGAAAGAAAACGCCTGAAAGTTTCTAGGTTTTCTCAATGCAACGATCCTTTTCAACTCGCGTCCTTTAGCCAAAAAGATGAGGAGCTGCGGATCCAGTTTCGCAGATGGCTCCAGCATATGGATGGAAATTATGGGCTTCTTTGTTTCTGCCAGGGTTGGCGGAACCCCGTTATGTGGGCACACTACGCAAGGAATCACACTGGTGTTTGCTATGGCTTTGATGTTGATTCGGAAAATTTAGTTAAGGTCAGATACGTTAAAGAACGGCTTCACCCTAATGCCAACGCTGGGAATATCCTATCGTTGATAGTAGGGGACAAAATTGAAAATCTCATTGCCACAAAATTCAAGCATTGGAGTTATGAGGAAGAATATCGGATCTTGGTAAAATTGCCCTCCGAACAGTGTGAGGGTAATCTCAATTTTGAGAATTTTTCCGAATCTTTTAAGTTACGAGAAGTAATTATTGGTTTCAAGTCGAAGATTGCCGTGTCAAGTGTGCAAAGTATGGTTGATAAAAAGACTGTTGACGTATTCAAGTCACGACCTGCATTTCAGAAATTTGGGATTTGTCGTCAGCTTAATAAGTCGCTTTGGTAGCTTGGTGTGGCTTCTTCGCGACACACCCAACGTCCGCCCTGTCCCGCACCAGCGACATTCGGTGGCACAAAATGCTGCGCGATGCACGAGTAACCGGTTCGGGGAAGCTGCGCCGCGGCATCGTGGTCGTCTCGACAGGCCGCTTCGGGCCGTTCGCATCGATCAGCGAAGGGACTGTTGCTGCTCCACCCACACCACCGGAAACGGTTCGAGCACCCGCGCCAGCGTCACTGCCGGGCCCTGCTTCCCGTCCAGGATCGTTTCGACGATGTCCGGCGCCAACAGCGTGAGCCTCATGACGCGGGTCATGTAGGACGGTGCGATCCCTTCGCGCTCGGCCAGTTCGGCGATGGTGGCGAACTCGCCCGACTCGAGCATCCGTTTCCACCGGAACGCCCGCGCCAGCGCCTTGACCAGCGTGTTGTCCGCCTCGCGCGGTTGCGCGGCGCCATCCGGCAGCTGCATTTCCTTGCGCCCTCCGCGCTTCACGAAGCGGAACGGGACGTGGAGCGTCAAAGTGTCGGGGATCGGCGTGCCTCGGGTCATGCTGCCGCGCCCATGTCACCAGTCATCATCTCGCGGGCAAGGCCACCGAGACCGTCGACGCGAAGCCTGACGTTCAGCCCGTCCGTGCCGATGTCGACGCGCTCAACCAGCAGCGCCACGATGCGCGCCTGCTCGGCGGGGAAGAGTTCGTCCCACAGCGGGTCCAATTGCTGCAGCGCCGTGCAGGCGTCGGCTTCGGTGATGTCTTCAGCCTGGGTGCGCGCGGCCTTCCATGTGCCCGCGGCGACCTCAGGCTGGCGGAACACGGTGCGCAACTGATCGATCACGGCAGCCTCGATCTCTCCTGCGGGGACGCGGCCCACAGGGCAGGCTCCGGCGCCATGCTTCAGCACCGTCTGGCTGACATAGTAGCGGTACAGCCGCCCGCCCTTGCGGGTGTGGGTCGGCGAGAAGGCGGCGCCATCCGGGCCGAACGTTTTAAGGTCACCGAAAACGGCGTGACGAGCG
>CAYQCZ010000735.1:0-1785 GCA_964415955.1 uncultured Verrucomicrobiota bacterium
GCAGGGATTTTGGCCATGAGCGCATCGTGCGCCACGTCCTGCCGTTGCGAGTCCCGCTTGCCCTTGGGCTGCACAGGGGTCCACTACACACGGAGGAACCGAATGCTCACCAGCAGCTTCATCTTCGCCAAAGGCCTCAACGAAGAACAGGAACGTGCGCTGTGGGCGCGCGGCGTGGTCAGTTGGGACACCCTCCGCAGCCAGGTGGGCGAAGCCGTCGAAGTGCTGGGCAATGCGCGGGCGCAGAAGTTGGTCGAGGCCGTCAATGAAGCCGACCAAGCGCGCCTGCGTGGCGACTCCGCCTGGTTCAAGGCCAACTGGCCGGAACGTGAATCCTGGCGCTTGTGGCGCGGCTACTGCGAACCGCATCAGGCCGCGCTGGTTGACATCGAGACCACCGGCCTGACCCCGGGCTACGATCAGATCACTGTCATCGGCCTCGCTGACAGTGCCCGCGCTCGCGTCTTTGTCGCCGGCATTCCGCAACCAGGGGACGAGACCATCGCCCGCTTCACCGAGGCCATGCGTGAGTACCGCCTGCTGATCACTTTCAATGGATCCAACTTCGACGTACCCTTCATCGAAAAGCATTTCCGCGACACCGCATTCCGCTTCGACATGCCGCACCTCGATCTGATTTTCCCGGCTCGCAGCATGGGCTTAAGCGGCGGACTCAAGGACATGGAAAAGCACCTTGGCATCGCCCGCGAGCAGGACATCAAGGAGATGCGCGGCACCGAAGCGATCACGCTGTGGGGTGCCTGGCGCAATGGCGACCTCGCCGCCTACAAGCGACTCACCGCCTATTGCAAGGCGGACTGCGTCAATCTCACGGCGTTCTGCAATGCCGTCTACGCCCGCAAGTGGGACACCATCTTCACCCAGCACGCGCGTCAGATCGATTTCGCGAAGGTGAAGGGCGAGCAGTTGACGTTGTTTTAGGTCAGGTGATGACGGCGAACGCATAATCGAGCGCCGCCTGGAGACCTTGTTCCTCGCCTTGCCCGCCACGCGTCTGTCCTTGTTCACCGTTGATGCCGCGGGCGAACCGCACCAGGGGCTCGCCACCACCCGCGCAGGCATTGGCCTCGGTGTTTCAAAATCAACCGGGGTCGACAGCCACGCGCATGATGTCGACCGCCTTGGGATCCGTGCCACGCGGCACAATGGTGCCATCGGGGCGAACCTGGAACAAGGACGGCTGAAAGTGCGCCACCCAATGCGCCGCGAGATCTGCGGGAAGATCGTGGACGCGCCCCGCCTTATGCCAGAGCAGATGCCGGCCATCGCTGGTGATCAGACTAATGCGGTTCCGCGCGTCACTCATAGTACGCATGATGGTCCTCGGCCAAGCCGGGAAAGCATTGGTCCCCTCGCGACGTCTTATACTCTGCCGCCCATGCTCCGCTTGGTCCCTACCGCTCTGCTTCTCTGTATCGTGCCGGTTGCCGCCGCGCAAAGCGTCATGGCCATCGGCTATGGCGTCCAGCACCGCTATGATGATAATGTGCGGAAACTGACGCAATCGGGGGAATTCAAACCGCTCGACGGTGGTCATCATATCCTTCTGGGCTTTTCCGCGCCCGAGCGGGGCTTCATCGGTTGGCCTTGGTTTGATATGGAATGGAGCCGCAACAGCGGTGGAGGCACCCGCTTGGACACCATTGGCGTCACCTACGTTGAACGCGTCCCCTTGTGGATGTTGTGGCTCGGCGGCGGAGTCGGTTCTTCCTATCACGATGTTCGCATCAATACCGGGTCTGGCGTGATCCGTGATGATAAGTG
>CAYQCZ010000736.1:0-1784 GCA_964415955.1 uncultured Verrucomicrobiota bacterium
CGACATCCGCCACCCCGCCGCGGGTGACCGGGATCAACTCGTGCCGTCCTGGGAAAAAATGTGACGTCGATTCCATGACACACGGATGTTCAATGGCTGAAATCCAGATCATCGCATCACCGGGCAGGGTCGCAGCCGCATGATGCAGCACGGCGTTGTTCGACTCCGTGGCACCACTGGTCCACACAATGTCCAGCGCGTCGCACCCAAGGAAACCGGCCAGCTGATGCCGCGCATCGTCCAATGCCGCACCCGACCGGCTTCCCAAACGGTGCGGGCTGGAAGGGTTTCCGACGAACCTCTCCACCGCCGCAAGCCAGGCATCGCGCGCCGCTGGCAGCAGCGGCGTGGTGGCGTTGTGGTCGAAGTAAATCATGCGCGAGGCGCTTTGATGCCACGCCCCCGGCACAGCGTCCAGCGGCAACAATCTGCTGGAGATTCGGCGAACTTCACGCTTCCATGGTTCGCATGAACCGCCCAATTCCTTGTTTCCTGGTTGTCTTGCTGTTCTCCCTGTCGCTTACCGCAGCCGAGCTTCGTCTCGGCATCATCGGGCTCGACACATCCCACGTGGTCGCCTTCACCAAGGTGCTCAACGATCCCAAGACCAAGGGCCATGTGGAAGGGGCCAGGGTGGTCGCCGCTTTCAAGGGTGGCAGTCCGGACATCGAATCCAGCGCGTCGCGCATCGACAAGTTCACCGAGCAGTTGGAGAAGGAATTCCAGGTGACGATTTATCCGACCATCGAGGAAATGTGCCGCCACGTGGACGCGGTGCTGCTGGAAAGCGTCGATGGACGCCCGCATCTCGCACAGGCCAGGCCGGTGATCGCAGCGCGGAAACCATTGTTCATCGACAAGCCCATGGCGGCATCGCTCAAGGATGCCGTGGAAATCTTCAAACTGGCGGAGCGGGCGAAAGTGCCGGTGTTCAGCTCCTCGTCGCTGCGCTTTGGCACCAAAACCCAGGAGGCGCGCAAAGGTGCGGTGGGCAAGGTGCTCCGTGCCGAAACCACCAGCCCGGCCAGCCTGGAACCGCATCACCCGGACCTCTTCTGGTATGGCATTCACGGCGTGGAATCGTTGTTCACAGTGATGGGCACCGGATGTGAAAGTGTCATCCGCCGGACCACTGAGGATGGCAGAATCGAAGTCGAAGGCACATGGAAGGGCGGTCGCACTGGCATCTTCCGCGAAGCCAAGGGCTACACCGGCAAGGTCGTGGGCGATAAGGGTGAAATGGACATTGGCGCGTATGATGGCTACGCGCCGCTGGTGGCGGAGATTGTGAAGTTTTTCCAGACCGGCATTTCACCTGTGCCACGCGAAGAAACCATCGAGATCCTCGCCTTCATGGAGGCGGCGGATCAGAGCAAGCGCCTCGGGGGAAAACCCGTGCGGATCAGCGATGTGATCAAAAAGTCAAAGCCGGCGATGTGATGCCTGCTACTTCAGGTTCGATTTGAGCCTTTCCTCCAAGTTTGCGGGAGCCACGAACACAAACGCGCGGGAGACCTTGCGTTGCTCCAGCAGGCCCAGGTTCGCAATTGTCAGGAGGTCCGAACGCGCGGTGGCGTATGTGATGGCATGGCGCGACCTGTGCCCCGCAATGTTGTAGGCGAAACCCGGATGCCTCAGCGCGTGCGAAATCAGGGCGTGCTGGCGGTGGTTGAGTTCCGGATGCCTGTGAAGCGCATCCAGGCAACGACGGGTTTCCACAGACTTTCTTTCGACATAGTCGTGCAGCTCTCGCAGGGCGCGGCGGATGACTTCTGTCTGGTGAA
>CAYQCZ010000737.1:0-1777 GCA_964415955.1 uncultured Verrucomicrobiota bacterium
GAAAGCCTGTCTGAAGGGAAGCAACCATCCCTTTGACATTTCCAAGGCAGACCATGGCTGGCCGAAGTGGAGCAGGAGCAGATCGTGCCAAGTGTGTTGAGCCATTTGCGCCTTGCTGCGGCCATTGACCCGCTTCATCCCTCCGCTTGCCGGCCGGAAGCAGAACGGCATAGCCTGTGCGCCATGGATTGGTGGGAAAAGCTGAAATCCCTTTGGAGCCGGCCTGCCAGACCGGAGCATTTGATCCGGGGCGAAAAGGGCGAGCAGGCCGCGAAACGTCATCTCCAAGCCGCAGGGCTGAAATTCCTCACTGCCAATTTCCAGTCCAGCCGGGGGGAGATTGATCTGATTTTCCGGGACAAAGACTGCCTTGTGTTCGTGGAGGTCAAGGCGCGGTCCAGTGAGGCGTGGTCGCGCCCTGCGCGTGCGGTGAACGCCCGCAAGCGGCGGCTGCTCGGCCAGACGGCAATGGATTATCTCCGTCTGCTCAAGAATCCACAGGTCAAGATGCGCTTCGACATCGTGGAGGTGCTGTTGAAGGACGGCGAACCGTGCGAGGTGCGCCATCTGCCCAATGCCTTCAACCTCCCACCGCCGCACAGGCCTGGCTGATCATCAAAGCCGGCTGAGCCGTTTCCAACCGGACTCCAAAGCAGAAGCCTGCGGATGACGCGGATGGCTTTCATGAAAGCCACACGATGCGTGTCGGAGGCATTTTCCAACTCCGCTTTCAATCCGTGTTTGTCCGTGTCATCCGCGGTCCGCCAACGAAGCGGGGCAAAAAACAGACTGGCCAAAATGGGCGGTTTCCAAGACGCTGCGCGCCACTCTTTCGAGTCATGTTTACTGGAACTTACACTGCGATTGTGACGCCTTTCCTCAACGGCAAGGTGGACGAAACAGCCCTGGCGCGATTGATCCGTGCGCAGGTCAAGGGCGGCGTGGACGGCATTGTTCCCGTGGGAACGACGGGCGAATCGCCCACGCTGGATTACGATGAACACATCCGCGTGGTGGAACTGGCCGTCAAGGAAGCGGCTGGCAAGGTCACGATCATGGCGGGCACGGGCGGCAATTCCACCAAGGAAGCCATCTTCCTGACCCGGGAGGCGGAACGCGTGGGCGCCGATGCCTCGCTCCAGGTGGCGCCCTACTACAACAAACCCACGCAGGAGGGGCTCTACCAGCATTTCAAGGCCGTTGCCAGGGCCACCAAACTGCCCATCGTGCTTTACAGCATTCCGGGCCGCTGCGGCATCGAGATCGCCGTGGACACCGTTGCCCGTCTGGCCAAGGACTGCCGCAACATTGTCGGCATCAAGGAGGCGGGCGGTTCCTGCGACCGCGTCAGCCAGCTTCGCGCCGCATTGGGACCGGACTTCTGCATCCTCAGCGGTGATGATTCTCTCACATTGCCTTTCATGGCCGTGGGAGCGGACGGCGTGGTCAGCGTCGCATCAAACATCATCCCGAAGGAAGTCAGCCACATGGTGCGGGCCTTTGCCATTGGCAAGCCTGGAGTGGCGCTCAAGCTGCACAACAAATTCTATCCGGCCTTCAAGGATTTGTTCATCGAGACAAACCCGGTGCCCATCAAGGCCGCGCTGGCCATGAAAGGGCTGGTTTCAGAGGAATACCGCCTGCCGCTGGTGCCCATGAGCGATGCCAACCGCAAGAAGCTGGCCGCCACGTTGAAAGGCTGCGGCATCCTCAAGTAACCAGTCATCGCGAAAGGTTCACTGCGCATCGCACGACAGTCTCAAGAAGCTTCATGACA
>CAYQCZ010000738.1:0-1774 GCA_964415955.1 uncultured Verrucomicrobiota bacterium
GATCAACCTTTTGCTGCGGATGTGAAGCTGGATTCCCCGGTCCAATGCAGCATGCATGACGTCGGCGGGCCGGGGTGGACTGGCAGTGTCAAGTTCTTGAAGCATCGACGCGCCTGCGGGCGGGTGCATATCTGGGCTTTCAAGAGTTATCACATCCTGTTACAGTGATCACACACCATGGCAAGCAGTGCGACATCCACCAATGCCGTCAACGTGATCCGTCACGTGGTGCTGTATGATGACGACTGCCCCATGTGCACGTTCCAGATGAAGCTGCTCACATGGCTGGACTGGCTGGATGCCGCCAGGCTGGTGCCGCTGAAAGATCCACTGGCTTCACACATGGCTCCGCAGCTTGGGCGCGAGGAACTGCTGGAGGCGATCCATTGCGTGGCTTCGGATGGCACAATTTACCGGGGGGCCCGCTGCATCCGTTTCATCGGCATGCGCATGCCCTTGCTGGTGCCGCTGGCGTTGATTCTCTGGATCCCGGGAGTCATCTGGGTGGCTGAAAAAATCTACGCGTGGATTTCCCGCAACCGTCATCTCCTCAGCCGGTTGTTCGGTTGCAAAACGGCCTGCGCCATCATGCCGGCGCGCGATTCCACGGCCAATCCGCCATCCAAAGGCCCGGACAACGAGCCGCGGCCGGACTGAGGCGGCCCCGCACAAGCTGCCTCACCAGCCGCCGGGTTCCTGCTTGAATTCCCTGCGGCCCGTTGAATAGACCACGATCGTGTCTGCCACCCCGCTGCCGACATTTCTGGCTTGATGCGGCATGCCGGCTGGAATCACGAGCGTGTCGCCGGCACGGAGGAAAACCGTTTCCACACCAATGGAATGTTCGATCTCTCCGCTGATCACGTGCAGCACTTCATCACAATTCGGATGGCTGTGGCGCGGATTCGTGCAACGGGGATTAAGCGTCACCCGGCCCAGCGTGAGCCCGTCGAGGCCTGCATTGGCGGCATCCGCCATCCATGCCAGCGTTCCCCATGCTTCCTCATGCATGGCCAGCCGCGCCTGCTGGTGTGTCACGAGGGTCGGCCTCATGGCTTTGCCTCACCCGGCTGGTCTTTTCCCACGGGCACAATCCAGAAGGGCTGGCGCTCCCCTTCGCTCGTCAAATGGAGCGAACCATCCGCACCGAAACACACTGCCTCGCCAGTGATCCGAACTGGCAGGGTGATCGAAACCGGCAAGCGTTTGAACGCATCCGCCCAGGATTCACCCGTGCGCCGTTCAAAAAGGCAGCCGCCCAGATAACTGCACAACACAAGCCGGGTCCCATCCGGCGAGATGTCCATGCCGGTTGCTATAGAAAACGGTATGGTGGCGATCCTGCGTGCGGTCTGGACGCCGGCTTTGCCGAAGTCATCCAGGTGCAGCATGTAGGCCGCGCCATGACGCGTCTCCTTGCTGACCAGCAACACGGCCCCGGAACTTCCATCCACTCCGAGCGACTCGCAGTTTTTGGGTCCATCCTCAAACTGGAATTCCAACATGCGCGAGACACGGAGCGCGAGCTGCTGCACCGCATCCTTGCGAGCAATCACCGGCTCGGGCATCTCATACAACTGCACCGCGCTGCGGTTGTGCCTGTTGTTCCCCACATCGGCCACCATGAGAAAGGCGCTTCCCCCCCTCTCGAACGAGGCCATGTCCTCCCAGTCCACCGCACGGGCTCCGTGAACCGCAACCTCGGCGACTGTGCTCCCCTGGTCGTCAATCAAGAAGAGCCTGGGCTTGTCACCGGAATCATTGTGCGTCCAAA
>CAYQCZ010000739.1:0-1771 GCA_964415955.1 uncultured Verrucomicrobiota bacterium
TGGCGCCGGACGCCTTCGACCCGAAGCTGCGCGAGGTGCTGTTCATTCGTGAAACCAGCGACCTGCTGAAGATCTGGGAGGGCCACAAGCACTCGAAGGACGAGGCCCGGGCCATCTCCGGCGTGCAGACGGTGAAGCTGCTGTCGGAGTTTCCCACGATCTTCCGCATGCTGATGTGCGAGGTCGAGGATGTGTATCTCAACAGCAACGAACACAAGCGCGCCGTGGTGGAGGTTGAGACGCGTGAGATGCGGTTCGCCCGTGAAACCATGGCGCAGTATCCCCTGCACCGTTATCACCGTCTGGCGCGCCACATGCACACACTGCGCGTGGTGAAATCAGAGGCCGAGGTGGCGCTCATCCAGCAGGCGTGTTCCATCACACGGAAAGGTTTCCTCCGTGTGCTGCGCAAGGTGAAACCCGGTGTCAACGAATGCCTCATTGAGGCGGAGTTCGCGCATGAATTCATCCGCAGCCGGGCGCGCTTTGCCTACAACCCCATCATCGCCTCCGGAGTGAATTCCTGTGTGCTGCACTACAACAGCAACGACCAGCCCTGCCGCAAGGGCGACCTGTTGCTTCTGGACGTGGGCGCAAGCTACGCAAATTACAATGCCGACCTCACACGCACCATTCCCGTGAGCGGGAAGTTCACGCGCCGCCAGCGCAAGGTGTATGACGCCGTGCTGCGTGTCATGCGCGCGATGATCGCCGCGGCCACACCCGGCACGGTGCATCGTGACTGGCAGCGCGCCTCGCAGATGATGATGAACGAGGAACTGCTCTCGCTCGGCCTGATCACCAGGGCTGACATCCGCAAGCAAACCCAGGACGAACCCGCCTGCCGCAAGTATTTCATGCACGGACTGGGGCATCCGCTGGGACTGGACGTGCATGATGTGGGATTCGCGGACAAGCCCTTCGCCCCGGGCTGGGTGCTCACAGTCGAGCCGGGCATCTACATTCCAAAGGAAGGCTTCGGCGTGCGACTGGAGAACGACATTCTGGTCACCGATGGCAGGCCCGTGGACCTGATGGCGGACATACCTGTCGAGGCCGGTGAGATCGAGGATTTGATGCATCGCTGACGCCGGTGTCCTGCACATGACGCACCGGCCATTTGCTTGCCATGGCTGATTCCTTGGATGAGCCTTGAATCATGATTTCGCGGGACATCCGGTCGGTTCATTTCATCGGCATCTGCGGCACCGCCATGGCCGGCACGGCGGCGGCCATGCGCGAGCGCGGCTTCGAGGTCACAGGCTCCGACAGGGATGTGTATCCTCCGATGTCCACGTTTCTGGAGTCGCGCCAGATCGACGTGATGAAAGGCTTCGAGGCATCCCATCTCTCGCACAGGCCGGATCTGGTGGTGATCGGCAATGCGATGTCACGCGGGAATCCCGAGGTGGAGGCCGTGCTGGAGGGCCGCCTGCGCTACTGTTCACTGCCCGAGCTGCTCAAGGAGTTTTTCATCCGGGGCAAACGTTCGCTGGTGGTTGCCGGCACGCATGGCAAGACCACCACCACATCGCTGCTGGCATGGGTGTTCGAGCACAACGGCTTAAATCCCGGTTATTTGATCGGAGGCATTCCCGCCAACCTCGGCCAGGGGGCGCGCTTCACGGACAGCGAGTGGTTCATCATCGAGGGCGACGAATACGACACCGCCTTCTTCGACAAGCGCAGCAAGTTCATCCACTACCTGCCGGAGGTGGCGCTCATCAACAACCTCGAGTTCGATCACGCGGACATCTTCGAGAACCTGGCG
>CAYQCZ010000740.1:0-1768 GCA_964415955.1 uncultured Verrucomicrobiota bacterium
TCGCCACCGACGAACGCATTCACAACTACCGCCACCCCCGCCCCACAACGAAAAAACTCAAGCGCCATGCCATGCTGGTGCTTTGCGCCCGGCAGCACGGATTGATCGTGGCCATGACGCGCATCGTTCACTTCGGCAAGGTGCCAAAGGAGGTTCAACGCCGCCATCAGGCTGTGTGCGCCGTGGACGCCGCCTTGCAGCAGAACACACGCACCGGCACGCCGGTGAAGGAGGTGTTCAAAGCCGGTGTCGCCGCCTACACGGAGCAGGGGTTTGCCGGTGAATGGTCCCTGCACCATCAGGGTGGTCCGTGTGGTTATCAGGGGCGAGATTATCTGGGCAATTTCGATGCGCCCGGTGTGGTGTTGGAAAACCAGCCTTATGCCTGGAATCCCAGCATCACCGGGAGCAAGAGCGAAGACACCATTCTGGCCACCGCCAAAGGACCCGTTGTCATCACGGAGTCCAAGGACTGGCCCATGGTGGAGGTGCCATGGAACGGCAAAACCGTGAAACGCCCGGACATCCTGGTGCGATAGCGATTCAGGTCGCCTCAATAGACGACCAGCGCGTCCACCTTCACATCGCCGAGCCGCTCGCGTCCGTTCAGAAAGGCGAGTTCGATGAGGAAACGCGCCTCCACCACATCGGCGCCCAGCCGTTTGAGCAGTGCCAATGCCGCCGCGGCGGTGCCACCCGTGGCCAGCAGGTCATCCACCAGCAGCACCCGTGATCCGGGATGCACCGCGTCCGTGTGGATGGCCACGGTGTTGGAGCCGTATTCCAGATCATAGCTTTGCTCGTGGGTCTGGTAGGGCAGCTTGCCCTTCTTGCGCACCGGCACGAACCCCGCGCCCAGCTTCAACGCCACGGCGGAGGCGAAGATGAACCCCCGCGCGTCAATGCCCACCACCGCATCGATGCTCCCCGGCGCATGCCCGCGCGCAAGCAGGTCGATGCATCCGGCAAAGAGTTTCGGATGTTGCAGCACGGGCGTGATGTCCTTGAACTGGATGCCCGGCTTGGGGAAATCGGGCACGTTGCGCACGGCTCGGCTGATCTCTTCCACGGTGACTGGCGAATCGCTCATGGGGCGAAAATGCAGGCCTTCACAGGAACTGCAAAGCGGAAAAAAGAACAAAGCCCCCGGCGTGGCGCATACAGCAGGCTTGGCTTCCCTGTGAGAACTGCACAGGCTGCGCGAGCAATCATTGCGGCCGCCGCATCCCGTGTCACTGCCACATGCCCAATGCGAAGAAGGTTCGCCATCCTGGTGGAGGCATCTCCCGCCCTGGACGCATGGCGCCCTGCTTTTCTGCCTCACGGTAGCCTGTTATCTCCCTGCCGTCCTGCATGGCGGGTTCATCTGGGACGACCCGGAATACATCCTGAACAATCCGTTGATCAGCAGCCGCTGGCGGGATCTGGTCACCATCTGGACCCCGGTGCACACGCCGCAGTATTACCCGCTCGTGTTCACCAGCTTCTGGATCGAGCACAATCTCTGGGGCACGGCGGCGGATGGAAGCCATCTGGCCAGCGGCTACCATGTCACCAATGTCCTCATCCACGCCCTGAACAGCATCCTGGTCTGGCGGCTCTTCCGGCGCATCGGCATCCGCTGGGCGTGGCTGGCGGGCGCGATATTCGCCCTTCACCCCTTGCACGTGGAATCGGTGGCATGGATCACGGAACGCAAGAATGTGCTGTCGGGGATGTTTTATCTGCTGGCGGCGCACGCTTATCTGGAATTCGAGCAACGACGGGG
>CAYQCZ010000741.1:0-1767 GCA_964415955.1 uncultured Verrucomicrobiota bacterium
GCCGATGATTTCCACTTCCGTGTGCAGCTCGATGCCGCGCATCTCCTTCACCCGCCGCTTCACGAGCTCCATCAGGTCCAGCACATCCCGCGCCGTGGCTCGTCCGTTGTTCACCAGAAAATTCCCATGCACGTCCGACACGGCCGCCCCCCCCACGGTCAACCCCTTCAGGCCCAGTTCATCGATCAGTCTGCCCGCCGGCATGGCAGCCGGGTTCTTGAACATGCACCCCGCGCTCGGGTGCTTGGGCTGGGAGGACCAGCGCTTTTGTGAGCACGCCTCCATGCGCTCTCGGATGACTTCCGGACCGGCCGGACTGCCTTTGAAAACCGCCCCAAGCGCGATGTGCTCCCTGAACATCGGACAGCACCGATACTGGAAGGCGACATCGGCGACATCATGCTCGGCCACCACGCCCTCCGCCGTCATGAAGCGCACGGATTCGACGGTTTCAAAGGTGCTGGCGCCCATCGCGCCCGCGTTCATGCGCAAGGCCCCGCCCACATTGCCGGGGATGCCTTCAAGAAATTCCAGACCGCCGATGCCGTGGTTTCGTGCGGCGTAGGCCACATCCTTGAGCCGCGCGCCGGCACCACAGCGCAACCTGTGGCCATCAAGAACCTCGATGGTCGAGAACTGCGGATGCCCAAGACTGATCATCACACCGCGGAAACCCCCGTCCCGCACCAGCAGGTTGGAGCCGCGGCCGATCACCCTCCACGCCATGCCGTGCGGTTCGCACAGCCGCAGCAACGTGCGCAGATCATCCTCGCCGGCAGGTTCAACCAGAAAATCCGCCGGACCGCCGACACGAAGCGTGGTGCGCCTGGCCAGCGGTTCATCCCGGTAAATCATGGTGTCAGCAGAAAGTGCACCCCGCAGAATGATGTGAAAAGCGTCCTTCATGGCGGTCTGATCCTCCCTGAGCTGGTCTGCGAACCGGTGCGCTGCCTTTGTGATGTCGCCCGCCCCCAGAAACAGCACCACGTCACCAGCCTGCATCCGGTCCCGCATGGCTTCAGGGAGCGCCCCGACAGTGCCGACGTGGCTGCATGCCTTTCCAGCGGCCTTCAACGCCGTCACCAGATCGAGACTCGTCCCGCCGGGCAGTTCGTCCTCGCTGGCAGCATAAGTGTCCGCCAGCCACAGATGGTCCGCCAGGTCGAAACTCGCGGCAAACTGGGAAAGCAGGGCCTTGGTGCGTGTGAAACGGTGCGGCTGGAAGGCGACCAGCAAACGGCCTGCATGGCACTCCTTGACCGCCCTCAGAGTGGCCCGTATCTCCTCCGGATGATGCCCATAATCATCGATCACCTTCACCCGCCCGTCATCGAAGAGCATCTCCTGACGGCGGGCGGATCCACGAAACCGGCTGATGGCAGCTTCAATCTGGGCGGGTGCAAATCCCATGCGATGCAAGAGCGCGATCACTCCCGCCGCGTTGGCCATGTTCATGGCGCCGCTCAGGCGGATACGAAACGCACCAAGCACTCCCTGCCGGGTGACGACTTCAAATTCCCCGGCACGGCATGGCCCCGCGCCCGGGGTGTGGCGGCACTCGATGCGGTAATCCGCCGCCGCGCTGAAGCCGTAGGAAACGGCCTGTTCCCTGCCGGCGAGAAGGCGGACCAGATGGGGATCATCGGCGCAATAGACCACCGTCCCCGATGTCTGGACGGAGAGCCTGTCAAAGTCACCGCAGATGGCCTCCATCCCTGCATAATAATCAAGGTGTTCCTCGTCCACGTTCAGCAGGATGGCGTGCTC
>CAYQCZ010000742.1:0-1760 GCA_964415955.1 uncultured Verrucomicrobiota bacterium
CGTCGGTGTCGCGCAAGCGGGTGATTTCGGTGCGTTGCGCGACCAGCAGGCTGTTGCCGTCACGCAGGACTCCGAGCGGTTCGTGCAAACCCGAGGCGAACAGCTTGTAGGTAATCTTCGAGGGGTCATCGCCCAGGACGCCGTCGAGCAGCCACACTTCGCCCTTGCGCACGGCCACGGCGAGTTTGCCATCCGCAGTCCAATCCATGCCGCTGACCTCAAGCGCGATGCCCTCGCCGGGTTTCCAATCCGCACTGCGCGATGCGGAAGGCGAGTGGGCGGTGAGAATGGACTGAATTTCGTAAGCCAGATCGGACGCCGCCGCTTGCGTGACTGCAAGACCGGCCAGCGCGAGCAGTTTGATGTTCATTTCCACGTGTAGGTGAAGCTGCGGTTGCCGGGCCTGCTGCCGGGTGTTTCAGTGACGTGCAGACCCTCGGGATGCACGATGGAAAGCTGCTTCAACTTCGCAGCATCCCACTTGACCGAACGGTGCAAATCTTTCCCCACCGGCTCGAAACGCTCCTCCACGCTCACGCCGTCTGCGGTATATAAAAAGGTGGGAATCCGATTTGCGTCGAACCGGTAGCCTTCGAAACGCACCGGCGGGTCGCCCGGCGATGCTTCAGGCCATTTTGAGACCATCCCACCAAGCGGTTTCTCAAACGGCGCGAAGCGTGCAAACCACGTCGTGTAGGCGTCAAAAAACCTTCCCTGCCACATCAGAGCAGGCCGTGCGCGTCCGCCATCATAGGCAAGGTGCACACCCTCGGGGAATCCGACCAGGATGGCGTGCGTGCCCACGCCCTGCATGAACGTGCGCTGGACGATGGGGTGTTCCTTGGGCACAAGCTCAAACTGGCCGCTGGCGGCATCCGGATAACCGTCAGGCTCGCCATGGCCGGCCTTGGCGAAGGCATAGATGGAGGCGATCTGCCTTGCGGTGTCGCCGCCGAGGATTTCCGTGTTGGCCGCCCTGCCTTCGGGCCAGAATGACGGCATGAGCGTGCCGGCACGATACGCCGCCGGATCCACCAGATACTCCTGCAACCACGTCGGCTGAAGACGCTCGTGAAGATTGCTCAAATCGGGCCCCTGAATGCCAAGCGACGGGCGTGCGCCCCATCGATGGCAGGTGATGCAGCTCAGCCCGCCCGCCGCGCCGAGCAGTTGGCGACCGGCCTCGACGTCGCCTTCGGGCAACGGTTTCGTCTCCTTGAAGTCCGCTTTGGTGAGCAGCGCGGAAAGGTTCGTCGTGGCCGTGCCGTAAACGGGCATTTGCGTCCTGAGATAAGGCCGCACGCGCCCCTCGCCAGCCAGCACTTTTGCCAGCCAGGGTGAATGCAACTTGCGCCCGACATCCGTGAGCGGCGGGGGATAACGTCCCGTGTCGCCGAGGTTGTGATCACCCTGGAAATAGGCTTTGCGAGCGAGGTCGGGGCCGCCGCGCCCGTCGCGGTCATGGCACGCGACGCAGTTCAACGCGTCGAGTGAAAGCGCCGTCACCTGCGAGGGTGTCGATTGTTGATGACGCTGCGCGAGGAACAGTTTCAACGCGGCCTGCTGCGCCTCGGTGAGTTTGTAGCGCGGCACTCCAGGCTTGGGCGATTTCTCCAGGCAACCGCCCGTCGTCTGGTTCAACGCCTCGGCTTTCGTTGCCAAGTCCTTCGGCAGATCGCTGTGGCACGCCGCGCAACGTGCCGCCGCGACCAGCGAGCGCCCATTGGCTGCGAGCGCCGGGTCCACCTTGAAGCCCTTGA
>CAYQCZ010000743.1:0-1757 GCA_964415955.1 uncultured Verrucomicrobiota bacterium
GTGCGCGAGGTTTTGCCAGCGGTTGCGCGTGACTTCGCCGCTGCTGGGGCACTTCAAATCAACGATGCGGCGCACTCGTGCATCCACACTGGCAATGGCATGCGCCCCGCTGGTTTCCAGCAGCACCGTGAATCCACGGTCGCACAAGGCCGCCATGACTGGATGAACAGCCTTCTGGAGAAGAGGCTCGCCCCCGGTGAATTCAACCAATGGAAGCCGGTGTGAAAGTGCCGGGTTCGTGTTGCTGGATGCAAAAGGAACTGCCAGCGCCTCAATGCGCTCGAGGATGGCATGCGATGTCATCTTCCGGCCTTCGGTGAAGGCGTAGGCCGTGTCGCAGTAGCTGCAGCGCAGGTTGCACGCGGTGAGCCGGACGAACACGCACGGCAGCCCGGCAAAGGTGCTTTCGCCCTGCAAACTCAGGTAGATTTCGTTGACGACCAGTGTATCGGACACGCGGGCGATGTTGCGATGATCGCGGCCCGCAGTTCACGCTGAAAATCAAGGTGAGCTTGCCTCATGCTGCATGGACTGCCTTACTTGGGATGTTGAAACTGTCCGTCAAGAGTGATTATGCCGCGCGCGCCGTGCTTGGGCTGGCGTTGTCCTACACGGCAGGCAAGCCTGTCCGCATCGACGACCTCGCCGCCCGTCAGGGCATCCCGGCCAAGTATCTGACGCAGATACTGATCGAGTTGAAGGCACAGCACATCGTGAAGAGCGTGCGTGGTCCCGAGGGCGGTTACCTTCTGGCGCGGCCCCCGGCCAAGATCACCATGGGCGACGTGCTGCGGAGTGTGGACGGTGAGGTGTTTGAATCACCCGCCGTTGGAGACGCCAGTTGCGCGGCTGAACTACGGGTGGTTTGGAGACAATTGCAGGAGACAGTAAGTGCGGCAGCCGACGCCATTCATTTTCAGAGCCTCGCGGACGCCAGCCTGCAAAGCGCGCGGATGTATCATATTTGAGGGGGGAACCTCGTGTGCCTCCGGGCAGGAGGAACCGCCATGCCAGTCGCCCGCCGGGCTCGGACGCTGCATCTACTCCGTGCCGATGTTGTGCCTGCCGGTAAGAAACTCTGACAGGGATTCAATCTGTTCGCGGGTGAGCGGGCCGCCCAGGGCTTGGGCAAAGGCGGGCATGAGTGAACCGGGTTTGCCAAAGGTGATCCACGTGCGCCAGTAGGCGGCATTGCGCGACTGCTCGGACTTGCCCAGCAGGGGAACCATGGAGGCGCGGTGCTCGGCGTCGTGGCAGATGCCGCAGACGAGGGTGTAAAGTTCATGGCCCAGCCTGTCTTTGGCGGGTTCGGCGTGGCAACGGGCGCAGTCGCCACGAAAGACGGCTTGGTGGTCGGCTAGGGCGAGAGATTGGTTGCGTGCGCGATGGTCCTGCATGTCGGAGGGATGAGATTCGGAGGGACGAGCTATGCGAGTCCCATACTCCAAACCGGTCCCGCCGTTGTGCGGCGTATTGACACCCCTCACCTCGTCCCTCTCCCCTCGTCCGACGAAGGGAGAGGGGGAGGAAAGGCCGGAATCCGCTGTGATGGCCTTCTCCCCTTGCGTTGCGAGGGGAGAAGGTGCCCGCAGGGCGGATGAGGGGTGGGACTGGCTGGCAGGGAGGGGCGGAAATCCAGCAGGTTTACAGCCGGGACGGAAAAGGGGCACTTTATACACCATCAGGTCGGCCTGGCCTTGCTGTAAACCATGTTCGACACGTGCGACTTGCTCCCCATGTTCAGCCTTCCGGCGATC
>CAYQCZ010000744.1:0-1757 GCA_964415955.1 uncultured Verrucomicrobiota bacterium
GGCGGCCGGGCGCGATCGCGCGTGGCCCGCTTCTTCACCGACGGCACGCTGGATCAATGCCTGGCGGACAAAATCACCCCGCTGGCATGGAGTCCTCTGGGCGGCGGTCTGCTCGCCGATGGAGCCACCAGCCTTCTGCCATGGCAGGAAAAATACGACACCCGCCGCGTGTTGAATGAGCTCGATACACTGGCCCGCGCGAAGGAAGCCAGCCGCTCTGCCATTGGCCTCGCATGGCTGCTCAAACATCCCTCGGGCATCGTCCCGCTCATCGGCTCCACCAACGTCTCACGCATTCGCGACGCCGTCCGCGCCACGCAGATCGAGCTCAGCCGCGAGGAATGGTATCGCCTGCTCGAAGCCGCGCGCGGTGAGCGGCTGCCGTAGTTGACAAAGCCGCAGCCGGTCTCCAGCTTTTGATGCATGAGCACTGTTGCTGCTGAATCAAAGCCAAGCAAGGCAGCGCAAAAGGCCGCCTCCAGTAGAAATGCGAACGCACGGGCCGAACGCATTCGCAGCAAGGACTTCGCGCGTGAAATGACTTCCGCATTTCACAGTGCCAAGTTGCGTGCCCTGGATGCGGACAAGCCTCGCAAGTAATTCAAGCGCATGGGTGGGCCGGAACTGTGGATCATTGGCGGACCAAACGGCGCGGGCAAGAGCACCCTTTGCAGCGCAGGAAGTTTCTGGGGCAAGCTTCAGAGCATCCACATCTGCAACCCTGATCATGAGACTTTGCAGTTGCTGCGAAAGCTTGGCTATCCGGCATTTGCAGGAGTTCCCGCCGACGTGCTCATGAAGGCCAACATTCAGGCAGTCGAGGAAACACTCCGAAAGGTCGAATCCGGTCTGGAGACAGGTGAATTCGTCGCCGTGGAAACCGTCTTGAGCACGGACAAGTATCGCCCGCTGGTCCAGCGCGCGCGCGAGCTTGGTGGCCGGTTCTACTTCATCTACGTATCGCTGGCGTCACCAGAATTATCCCTTGAGCGCATCCACCGACGCGTCCGCCGCGGCGGGCATGATGTGCCTCCCGACAAAGTGGCCGGACGCTGGCGGCGATCTCTTGGGCAGTTCCCATGGTTTGCCGGACACGCAGACGATTTCTGGGTGTTTGACAATTCCGACTCAGGTCGTGGAGCTCCGCTCTTGCTGGCACACGGTTGGAAAACGGACACGGGTGTCTCTCAAATGGAAATGTTTCATCCTGATTTCAATTCCCCGATGATGACAGTCCTGCGTGAACTGGCGCTCCAGTTCCGTGGTCGCCAGGAAACCGATTCATAACTCATGGCACATTCCAATTCCCCCACCCCCGCAGCCCTCGGCTACCGCATGCCTGCCGAGTGGGAGCCTCACGCCGCCACATGGTTTACATGGCCGCGCCCTGAAGGCATCAGTTTTCCAGGTCGATACGACGAGGTGCCGCCTGTCTATGCCGAACTCATCCGCGCACTGACTCCGCACGAGGAGGTGAACATCAATGTCTGGGATGCATCCATGGAACAATGGGTCTGCGATCTCCTGAAACAGCACGGCGCGCCACTCGACCGCGTCCGCTTCCACCACTTCCCCAGCTACGAACCGTGGTGCCGCGACCACGGCCCCATCTTCCTCGTGCGCGAACGTGATGGCCGCCATGAACGAGTTCCTGCAGCACGTGGACCGGCCCGAGGTCCGCGCCGGCTACGAGGGGCTCGACGCGCGCTGGGACGGGCGCGCCCGGGTGCTCAACGAGCGGCTGGCGGCCCGCGGGC
>CAYQCZ010000745.1:0-1749 GCA_964415955.1 uncultured Verrucomicrobiota bacterium
TATTGAAGGCCAACCACACGAGTGGCCCGATGGCCGGCGCGGAACCCTTGATCACCTGGACCGCCGGCACTTTGCGTATGCGCTCGATCTCGCGCTGCTCGGAGAGGGACTGAAGAAGATCCAACTCGCCGCGTTCGAATGCCAGCACCAGACTCCCCGAGTCCTTGAACAACCTGAGGATGACACGGTCAAGCGCGGGCAGCCCAGGCAGGAAAAAACGGTCGAAGCGCTGCATGATGACGTGCTCACCAGGCTTGAATTCGACCAGACGGAACGGGCCGGAGCCCACCGGACTGGAATTGCGGGGATGGATCTTCACGTCCGTGCCATCGCCGTAGATGTGCCTGGGGATGATGGGCGTGAGCGAAGTGGACATCGCCAGCAGCAGGGCCGGATGGGGCTCGGCCAGACGGACAACGGCAGTTTGCGGATCGCTGATCGTGACTGCATTGACCGGCCCATACATGGACTTGAAGGGATGGTTGTCGCGAATGGTCTCGATGGAGAACTTCACGTCCTCGGCCGTAATGGGCTTGCCATCGTGAAAAACGGCGTCCTTGCGCAGGTGCAGCGTCACGCTGCGGTTGTCGGGAGAGAGGCTCCAGCGTTCGGCAAGATAGGGTTTCGGTTTCCAGTTCCTGTCCATCAAGATGGGGGAGGCGAAGAGTTGCGCCCCCGGGCCCATGGAAGCCGACCCACTTTGCACGGCCGGGTTTAGATGCCGGGGAGTCTGCGTGGCGCCAATGACCAGCACGCCCCCCTTGGCCGCCTGGGCTGCCGCTTCGAGGGGAACGCCGAAGATGCTTCCGGCAGAAAATGCTGCGCCAGCTTGGATAAGGCTGCGTCGATCCATTGTGCCCATCGCTGAACTCCTTCGTGAGTACAGGGAGTTTCGACGTTACGCCACACAAAGATGGGACCACAGTGTCGCATTCGATGGAGCCAGCTCGATGCGGCGCCAATCCGGTAGGTTTGCATGCAGTCACTCGCCACATTTTTCGAAAGTGTATTGCCGGAAGACACGATGTGCACTGTGACTGCAGGCCACACACACCCACAGGGAGCCTTGCAACAGGGGGATGGCGTGGCACGACGGGCGTGGTCTTCTTGCAGCATCAGCGGACGCGATTTGGCTGGCAGCCAGCCTGCGCTGGCATGACGTTTGCTGCTCCAGGCCTAAACGGATTCTGGCGGCCTGAACGTTGGCCCGGAAACCTGTTGCCTTACCTTCCAAACCAACTCACTGGAGACGACATGGAAATGAACATCACCCGCCGCAAATTCTCAGCGCTGGCCGGCGCCGCCGGACTCCTGGGTCCCATGATCTCCACGACCGCCTTCGCGCAGGGGTTCCCGAGCCGAGCCGTCCATCTGATCGTTCCGAATCCTCCTGGCGGCGGAACCGACTTTGTAGCCCGGCTGCTAGCCCCCAAACTCTCCCAGGATTTCGGACAGCCGGTCGTCATCGAAAACAAGCCTGGAGTCAGCGGTAACGTGGCCGCCCAGTATGTGGTCAACGCGGCCCCTGATGGCCATACTGTCCTGATGGTGACGGGCAGTTATACGGTGAATCCGACCCTGCTGCCGAAGCTTGGGTACGACCCGATGACTGACTTGAAACCCGTCACGCAGGCAATCCTGATTTCCTCGGTGATGGTTGCGCATCCATCCGTCGCCGCCAACAGCGTGAAGGAGCTCATCGCGCTGTCCAAAGCCTCGTCCAAAGGTCTCAATGCGGCCCTTACGGGT
>CAYQCZ010000746.1:0-1748 GCA_964415955.1 uncultured Verrucomicrobiota bacterium
GAAATATACGTTCCATCACAGCGCAACTGTGTTGACATGAGCAAGTGTCAATTAAGTGTATTGCGTAAGGGATTTTACCGATTTGATGGAGAGGAGCGGTCCTTCAAGCGTGGCCATGCCGTAGGCGGTGAGGGCCACCACCATGAACTTGAGCATCGGATCCTGACGCACCTTGTCCCAGGCGCCGCGCAGCGTGAGCAGGCCGTTGAGCATGCCACCCCAGCTTGGCGCCACCAGCATCACACTGAACACCATGCCCAGCGACTGGGCCCAGTCCGGCAGTGCGGTGAACAACAGATGATGCGGTCCGGCCCAGATGTAGATGAAGATCAACGCCCAGAAGTGAATGATCGAGAGCCGGTAGCTGAAGACCGGCCGGTTGGCGGCCTTGGGCAGGAAATAATACATCAACCCGAGGTAGGGCGTGGTGAGAAAGAAGGCCACGGCGTTGTGCGCATACCACCACTGCACCAGCGCGTCCTGCACACCAGCGTAGATCGAGTAGCTCTTGAACCATCCGGCCGGCACGGCGAGTGAATTGCCAATGTGCAGCATGGCCACCGTCAGCGCCGTGGCGATGTAGAACCAGATGGCCACATACAGGTGCTTCTCGCGGCGCTTGAGGATGGTTCCCATCAGATTGACGGTGAAGGCCACCCAGACAACGGCGATGGCGATGTCGATGGGCCATTCCAGCTCGGCGTATTCCTTGCTGCTGGTCAGACCCAGAGGAAGCGTGATCGCCGCAGAAACAATGATCGCCTGCCAGCCCCAGAAATTGAGCCAGCTCAGCCTGTCATTGAACATCCGCGCCTTGCACAACCGCTGGAGCGAATAGTAGATGCCGCAGAACATGCCGTTGCCCACGAAGGCAAAGATCACGGCGTTTGTGTGCAGCGGACGAAGCCGGCCGAAGGACGTGTATTCGAGGCTGAGATTGAGGTCCGGCCAGAAAAGCTGGCAGGCAATCAGCAGGCCCGCGCTGAAGCCCACCATGCCCCAGATGACGGTGGCGATGGCGAACGCGCGGACAATGCGGTTGTCGTATCGTATGGTTTCGGTGTTCGGGTTCATGTTCAGTTGGATTTGGAAACAGTTGCCGCCGCTGCATCAGCGGGCTTGGCGGCCTTGCCGTTGGTGGCCGCGGTCTTCGCAGATTCCTCCAGCAGCACACGCATGGAAGGGGTCGTGGTGTCCTCGTATTGGCCGGAGCGCACGGCCCAGAAGAACGCCCAGAGGAACCCGCCGGCGAACAGGATGCTGACGGGAATCAAAATGAAGATGACACTCATCGCGCCACCTCCCTCATGGTTCTTTCCGCGCTCCAGACGGCCAGACCGCTGGCCATGCCCACCACGGTGATGGAGCTCAACGGCATCAGCACCGCGCAGACGATCGGGGAGAGCAGCCCCAGCGCCGCGATGGCGATGCCGGGAATGTTGTAGGCGATGGACACCACCAGACACGCACGCACCACGTTCACCGCAGCCCGCGCGTAGGCCATCACAGCCGCCAGTGACGGCACTTGGGAGGCATGGAGGATCACATCGCTGGCGGGTGAGAACGCATGGACATCATCCGCCACCGCGACTCCAACGTCGCTTTGCTTGAGTGCGCCCGCATCATTCAGGCCATCCCCCACCATCATGACGGTGGCTCCCTTTTCTTGCAGCACCCGGATGTGGTGGAGCTTGTCCAGCGGGCTTTTGTTGAAATGCATCTCCGTGCCCGCTCCAAAAAGAGATTCA
>CAYQCZ010000747.1:0-1746 GCA_964415955.1 uncultured Verrucomicrobiota bacterium
GATGATGGCCGAGATGGGCCGCTTCAACGAGGAACTGGTCAAGGCTGGCGTGATGGAGGCCGGCGAGGGGCTCCACCCCAGCTCGAAGGGGGTGCGCGTGCGGTTCTCCGGCAAAGAGCGGCACGTCATCAACGGCCCGTTCGACCAGACCAACGAGCTTGTAGCGGGCTTCTGGCTCTGGAACTGCGCTTCGATGCAAGAGGCGATCGATTGGGTCAAGCGTTGCCCGAATCCGATGCCCGGTGAATCCGACATCGAAATCCGGCAGATCTATTCGGCCGAAGACTTCGGCGAGGCCTTCACGCCCGAACTGCGCGAGCAGGAAGACCGCCTGCGCGCCCAGGTCGAAGCTCAGAACAAGCCCAGGTAGCCCGAAGTGACCTTGCCCCTGTTGTCCGCACTCCATAGGCTGCCGATTATGCGGACTGCCTGTCTTGCTGCTGGGCCGCGATCCAGCGTTGCTCGAACGTCATGGGGCTGACGTAGCCCAGCGTCGAGTGCAATCTTTTGTGGTTGTAGAAATTGAGCCAGTCCATCACTTCGTCCATGGCCTCGCGTCGGGTGGTAAACCGCCTGCCGTACAGCCGGCCAACCTTCAGCCGTCCCCACAGGCTCTCGGTGGGCGCGTTGTCCCAGCAGTCGCCCTTGCGGCTCATCGACGATTTCATCTCATAGTCCGCAAGCGCCCTCTGGAACTCATGACTGCAATACTGGCTGCCCCGATCCGAATGAAAGATCAGGCCCGGCGCAGGGCGACGCCGAAACCACGCCATGCGCAAGGCGTCCGTGACTGCGCTGGCCTGCATGTGAGGCCGCATGCTCCAGCCCACCACCTGGCGGCTGAACAGGTCAATGACCGCCGTCAGATACAGCCAGCCCTCATCGGTGGGGATGTAGGTGATGTCGCTGCTCCACGTCTGGTTCGGCGCCGCCGGCGTGAAGTTGCGCGCCAACAGATTCGGCGCAATGGGCAAGTCGTGTTTGCTGTCGGTGGTGACGACAAACTTCCTCTTGCCCCTGGCCTTGATGCCGTAGCGCTGCATCAGCTTTCGCACCCGTTCCTTGCCCACGCGCATCCCGCGGGCCACCAGCTCCTTCCACATCTTGGGCCAGCCGTACTCCTGTTTGACCTCAGCGTGGATGGCCTTGATGTGCACCAGCAAGGCTTCGTCGCTGATGCGCCTGTTGGCGCTTGGTTTACTGGGCTTGTCCGCGTCCTTGCGCCGCCAGTGCTCGAAGTAGCCGCTGGCGCTGACCCCCAACACATCGCAAGCCAGCGTGATCGGCCAGCGGGCCTTGTGCTTGGCAATCCAGGCGTACTTCACAGCGATTCCTTGGCGAAGTACGCCGTCGCTTTTTTTAAGATGTCGCGCTCCATCGTCACGCGCGCCAGTTCCGCGCGCAGGCGCGCCAGCTCCATCTGCTCAGGGCTCACAGGCTTGTCGCCAGCCCCTTTGAGTTGGCCCTTCTCGGCCAAGCGCACCCAATTGCCCAGCGTCTGCACCGGCACGCCCAGCACCTTGGCCGTCACCGGCACCGCCTGCCCGCCCTTGACCAGGCGCGCCGCCTCCAGCTTGAATTCCAGGGTGTACCTGCCCCGGGGCTGTCCGTCTTTCCTCTTGCTCATTCCTCATCTCCAGTTGCTGAATTTTCACATCAGCTATGGAGTACGTTTTTCGGGGGCAAGATCAATCCAATCCTCCGTGGCCCGCGTATTTCGCTCAAATGGTCACTCGGTCTCACACG
>CAYQCZ010000748.1:0-1745 GCA_964415955.1 uncultured Verrucomicrobiota bacterium
TACGAACCGCAGTCCGTCGAGGACAAATGGTATGATTACTGGGTGAAGCAGGGCTGTTTCACCGCTGACCCTGCCCGCGTCAGCGACAAGCGGCCCGCCTACTCCATCGTCATCCCGCCACCCAACGTCACCGGCGTGCTGACGCTCGGCCACGTCCTCAACAACACCATCCAGGACATCCTTGCCCGCAAGGCGCGCATGGATGGCAAGGAGGTTCTCTGGTTGCCGGGCACGGATCACGCCGGCATTGCCACACAGACCGTGGTGGAGCGCACCTTGAAGAAACAGGGCGTGATCAAGCACCGCGATGACCTGGGCCGGGACAAGTTTCTGGAGAAGGTCTGGGAATGGAAGGAAAAGCACGGCGGCATCATCATCCAGCAGCTCAAGAAACTGGGCGCATCCTGCGACTGGACCCGCGAACGTTTCACAATGGACCCGGAATACTCGCGCTGCGTGCAACGGGTGTTCGTCGATCTCTACAAGAAGGGTTTGATTTACCGGGGCAAGCGCATGGTCAACTGGTGCCCTGTGTCGCAGACTGCCCTTTCCGACGAGGAGGTCATCATGAAGGAGCAGAAGGGCCTGCTCTATTACTTCAAAGTCCAGGTGGTTGAACAAGACGGCTCCCCAGGGAATGTGCAGGGATTGCCCGTGGTCGTGCCAAGTGCCGCCGAAAGTGATGGCGATGCGGACAAGAAGTCTGACAAGGACAAGTATGGCCTGACCGTGGATGAACAGGGAGCCGCGTGGCTCACCATTGCCACCACGCGTCCTGAAACAATCCCCGGCGACACTGCCGTGGCCGTGAATCCCAAGGACGCACGGTATCAAGGCCTGATCGGCAAGTTCGTGATCCGTCCGCTGCCCGTGCAGATGCCTGCGTCGCAGAAGTTGATTCCCATCATTGCCGATGAACACGTGGATTTTGAATTCGGCACCGGCGTGTTGAAGGTTACGCCTGCGCACGACAAGGCGGACTTTGACATTGGTCAGAGGCACGGACTGGCCGCGCCCGAAGTGATCAACGCCGACGGCACCATGAATGCGCTGGCCGGTGAATCCCTGGTGGGCTTGGACAGGTTTGAAGCGCGCACGGCTGCCGCCGAGCATCTCAAGGAACTGGGAGCGCTCGTGCAGGAGGAGACCTACAAGAACAACGTCGGCTTCAGTGAACGTGCCGATGTGCCGGTGGAACCGAGGCTCAGCGAGCAATGGTTCCTGAAATATCCCAGCGTGGAGGCGTCGAAGGCGTGTGTGGCGCAGCCGGGTGATTCGGTGGGGCGGGACTCCGTCGAGCCAAGCCAGATGCGTTTTTACCCTGACCGCTGGGCCAAGGTCTATGACCACTGGATGACCGGCATTCAGGACTGGTGCATCAGCCGCCAGCTCTGGTGGGGGCATCGGATTCCAGTTTGGACTTTCAAAGTCACTCCGAAAAACTTCCGGCAAAACAAAGGGCTGGAGTTTATAGTCGAACGAATCTGCGAAGCGACCGGCCAACCAACGCCGGATGGCAAACTCACGATCACCCCAGAGAAGATTAGGGAATTTGGCAGGCCAAATGTGACCGAAAACGGTATATGCATCTTCAGCAACGGAGATCATTTCCACTTTGTCAAAGCTCCGGCTGAACACGAATACGAGTTGCGGGCGCTAGTCGTGGACGACCCAAATGGCGATGAGGATCTACCACTCTCTTTCAAGAAATTCGGCTTCACCCAAGACCCCGACGTCCTCGACAC
>CAYQCZ010000749.1:0-1742 GCA_964415955.1 uncultured Verrucomicrobiota bacterium
CTTGATGGGCAGCGAGAGGTGAACCTGGAACCGGATCAGCTCAGGTCTCCTTGCGCGGGAACAGCGGCACCGGCTTTCCAACCTGCTGCCCTTCAGCCAATCCGCCCCATGCCGACAGGCTGAACTGCGACGGCGCACCGTTCAATCCCAGTTGTTCGCAAATCCGCGTGGCGGTGTCCGGCAGGAACGGCCACAACAGCACGGCCAGCACGCGGCAGGTTTCCACAAGATTGTAGAGCACTTCATCCAGCCGCGCCGCCTGGGCCGGATCCTTGGCGAGTTTGAACGGCGCCGTTTGATCGACGTATTGATTGGCGCGAGTGATCAATCCCCAGATGCTGCCAAGCGCGGCCTGCAATTCACTGGCCTGCCATTGATCCTTCACCTTTGCGGCGCAGGCTGAAGCGTCTCCCGCCAGTTCATCGTGGCGCGCGGGAACCCTGCCTTCGCGGTAACGGTTCAGCATGGAGATGGAACGGTTCACAAGGTTGCCCAGGCCATTGGCCAGCTCGGCGGAATAGCGCGCACGGAAACCGGCGTCCGTCCAGTTGCCATCCGGACCGATGTCGAGTTCGCGCACCACGTAAAATCGGAAGGCATCAATGCCCCACTCATCGATCACGGCGAGGGGATCGACCACGTTGCCGTCGCTCTTGCTCATTTTCCTCCCATCCTTCTGCCACCAGCCGTGGACGAGCACCTGGTGGGGCAGCGGAAGCCCCATGGCCTTGAGCATGATGGGCCAGAAGACTGCGTGGAATTTCAGGATGTCCTTGCCGATGACGTGGATGTCCGCAGGCCAGAGTTTTTTTGGTTCGGACGATGTTTCCCCTGTGGAACCAAACGCAGTCAGAATGGTTTCATCGCCATGCGCTGCGGGCACGCTGATGTAATTGGTCAGCGCGTCGAACCACACGTAATTGACGTAGTCCGGATCGAAGGGAATGGGAATGCCCCAGTTCAGGCGTGACTTTGGACGGCTGATGCAAAGGTCGGAGAGCGGCTCGGAACGCAGGAATCCAAGGACCTCATTGCGCCGGTAATCCGGCTGCACGAAGGAGGGATTGCTTTCGATGTGATTGATGAGCCACTGCTGGTGCTGGCTCATCTTGAAATACCAGTTGTGCTCCACCAATTCCACGACTTCACCGTAAATCTCCGGCCATGTGCCGTCGGGGTTGCGGTCCTTGTCCGTGAGGAAGGTCTCCTGACGCCATGAATACCAGCCGCGGTATTCCGCCTTGTAGAGGTCGCCCTGCGCATGAAGCTTGTTCAGCAACGCAGCCACAACGGCCTTGTGACGCGGCTGCGTGGTGCGGATGAAATCGTCGTTGATCAGGTTGAGCTTCCCGGCGAAAGCCAGCCACTGGGCGGCGAGTGCGTCACAATACGTTTGGGAATCCTTTCCCTCCTTCTGGGCCGCTTGCTGCACTTTCTGGCCGTGTTCATCCAGACCGGTGAGGAAGAAGGTTTCCTCACCCAGGCTGCGACGCGTTCTTGCGATCACGTCCGTGATGACTTTCTCGTAGGCATGGCCGAGGTGCGGTTGGCCGTTGACGTAGTCAATTGCGGTCGTGATGTAGAACGTCTTGTTCATGGGCGGCGAAGTGTGTCGCAGGGCAGGGGGGAATGCAACCACGCCGGAACTGCGTGCGCCTGTGACCGGGATGACACAACGTGGGGCGGAGTGGCATGAGATGGTTGTGCATGCACCCAATGCCGGCTTGCACACATGTCCTGCC
>CAYQCZ010000750.1:0-1716 GCA_964415955.1 uncultured Verrucomicrobiota bacterium
CGGGATGCGTGAACGCAGGCTCCAGCCGGTCTGGCGATTGCCGGTCATCGTGGCTGCCGTGACGCTGTTCTGCGCCGCCCAGCTGCTTCCTTTTGCGGAATTGCTCGGGCATTCCACGCGCAACGCTGATTTTGGCGATGCGCGTTGGTCCATGCCATCCACGGGCCTTGCCAGTTTTCTGGTCCCGCTCTTCCACACCTTCCCGTCGCAGGAGGGTGTGATGTTCCAATACACGCAATACCTGGTGCCCTCCTATTATCTGGGCATTGGCACGATCTGGCTGTGCCTGCTGGCATGCATCGGTCGCCCCCCGGCGCGCGTGTGGTGGCTGGTCGTGGCGGGGCTGGCCGCCTTGCTGCTGGCCATGGGCAATCACTCGTTCCTTTTCCCGCTCTGCCGGTCGTTCCTGCCTGCCATCGGCATGGCCCGTTATCCGGTGAAGTTCCTCTATCTGACGATGTTTGTTGTGCCACCACTTGCCGCGTTTGCCGTTGAGCGGCTTTGCCGGAAAGGAAGCGGACAGAACCGGCGGATGTCTTCCGTGGCGGTCGGATTGATGGTCCTCATGCTCACCGCCACGGCTGCGATTGCATGGTTTGGGACGGCGCATCCCATGCCCCAGGATGTGCCGGGATTGACGATGCAAAACGGGGTGACGCGGGGCGTGGCTCTGATCCTGACAGGCCTGGTTTGCTGGAAATTGACGTCTTCATGGAGTTTGCGTGCGGGGATTGCCCTGCGATGCGCCCTGCTGGGGTTGACCATGCTGGACGTCTGGACGCACATCCCATCAATCATGAACACCGTGCCGCCCGGCGCCTTCCAGGGCAACATGGTGCGTGAGAGCCTGCAACTGACGCCCACGCCGGCGCATGGCCATTCACGCCTGATGATCGATCCCGCCGTGGATGTCGATGTGCATTACAAGGGCCTGTCCGACCCTCTGAACGCGTTGTTGATCAGCCGGTCCATTTTCTTCAGCAACTGCAACCTGCTGGATGACATCCCGAAGGTGAACGGCTTTTACTCCCTGGTTCTGGCGCGGAACACCGACATCATGCAGCGTTTTTATGAACGCAACGAACCGGCGCCGGGGCTCAAGGATTTCCTTGGCATCTCACAATACACTTCGCCGACGAACGGTCTGGAGTTCGAACCCCGGCCAGGCTTCCTGCCGCTGGTGACCGCCGGGCAGGAACCCATGTTCGCTGAAGGGCGGGCGGCGATGGATCTCTTGTTCAGCGGGGATTTCAAGCCGGCCGACCAGGTGCTGCTGCCCCGGATCAAGGGGGAAGACATGGGCACACCGGGCGTCATTCGCATCCGGCACACCAGGGTCACTCCGCATCGAATCGAAGTTGAACTGGAGCCGGGCAGCCAGCCTGGATGGCTTGTGATGGCACAGAACGATTACCCTGCGTGGAGGTGTGCGGTGGACGGAGTGCCCGCCTCCATCGTGGCGGCCAACCATGCATTCCAGGCGGTGCGCCTGCCGCAAAACGCCTCCCGGGTGGTGATTGAATATCGTGACAGCCGGTTTCTATTGGGCCTAGGCTGCGCATGGGGGATGTTGATCGGGGGTCTGGCGCTACAACCCGGCCTCCGCTTCTGGAGGCGGTAAAGGACAGTTGTCACGGAACTGCCGGTGAAAGGGGGCGCATCTTGCCGGAGGGATTGCATGTCTGATTGCCTCAGGTGCACGCAGCCCTGCTTGCT
>CAYQCZ010000751.1:0-1712 GCA_964415955.1 uncultured Verrucomicrobiota bacterium
AATAGATTTTACAACCCGGAAATCGCGCGAAACAGATGGCTCTCGGCGCGATGTGGAAAAGGAGCGGGAGATCGAGCGCGAGGTGACGCGCATTCTCCGGGAACGGTTTACTTTCCGGTTGATCGAGTTGGAAGGTCAAGCCCGGCGGAGGGCAGGGCCTACGCATTATAAGCCGAGAAGGGATTGGAGGTAGGCATGGTCCCAAGAGGCGTTGAGTTGTTTGCCTTTGATACCGGTCTGGCAGCGGGTGTCGCGGCGGAGTTGGTTGAGGACCAGCCGGCGCAGCAGGCCAAGGTTCTCGGCGGCGTGACCGCACCGCGCCCGATTTTGATCTTCGTTCAGCTGCACATCCAAGACCCAGTGCAGTTGGTTCTCCACGCCCCAGTGTTCGCGCACTGCCCGGGCGAAGGTCGCCACGTCCAGCGGCAGGCTCGATAGATAGTAGCGTCGTTCCACCGTCAGTTTGCCGCGAACTTCCCGGCGGGCTTCCACCATCCCCACCGTGCGCAACCCTTCCCACGCGGCGCGATCGGCAAACCAGTCCAACACCCCGCTCTGATAGTAACGGCGCGTCTCCACCCGGCCATGCCCTTTGTCCACCGTTTCCCACGCGGCCAAGGTCGCGGCCCCCGCCGAGAGTTTGGCGGCGGGAGGTTTGGCGGCGAGGGTTTCCTCCAGGGCTGCATCCAAAAAGGTGTGGATCTCTTCGTGCGCCGTTTCGTGGTTGCCTTTAAGGGCCAGCACATAGTCGGCGTCGGCTTCCTTGATTTCCTTGGCGATGTTCTTCTGGCAGTTCAGCGCGTCCACCGTGACGATGCAGCCCGCCAGTTCCAGCGCCCGCAGCAATTCGGGCACGGCGGTGATTTCATTGCTCTTGTCGTCCACCTTGATTTGTCCCAACACCAGCCGGTTGGTGCTGGCCCAGGCGCTGACCAAGTGGATCGCGCTCTGGCTCTTGGCCGAATCAAAACTGCGCCGCACGGTCTTGCCATCCAGCGCGACGACCTCCGCCCCCACCGCCTGCCGCAGGGATTGCGTCCAGTGCAGGAACACGGCAGAAAACTTTTCCGGGGACAGCAACATGAAGACGCGCCGGAACGTGTCGTGACTGGGAATGCCGTGGTTCAGGGTCAGGAAGGTGCGCAACAAAGTTTCCTTGGCTTTGCCAAACTGTGCCATGTGGGTGAAGTTTTCCGCGCCGCAAAGCAGCGCGGTGACAGCGATCATCAGCACGTCGATGAGTTCGTGTTTGCGCCGGCGTTCCAGACGCGGATCGGTCAATTGGAGCAGTTGAGCTTTCAAGGGGCTGATAACGGAGTTTTGCATCCGCAGTATCAACCATATTTCACCGCGTTTGGGAACCTCTAAATTTCATCCACGCAAGCTGGCTCCATTCAACGACTTCCGCTCACCGTTTCAAAAACGTTTAATGCGTAGGCCCTGGTCGCGGGGGGCTCTCCTTCCCAGAACTGGCTGAAGGCCGCGAAAGTTTCTGTCGCAGCCATCGGCTTTTCCGAATTCAAGCGACGTGTTCTCCATTGGTTTCCGCTCGTGGACCAGCCTCGCACGCAGCCGGTCAGACAATGGCATCGCGAATACCAACCCGATCCCAACCAACTCATCATCGAACCGCACGCCAACATCCTGAAGGGGCTGCCGTGCAGCAGGTCGCCGAGGACGACGAGCTCGCGTGCGCCGGTGGCGGCCAGCAG
>CAYQCZ010000752.1:0-1702 GCA_964415955.1 uncultured Verrucomicrobiota bacterium
TGATGTCCGCGCCGGCTTCGAGGAAGCGCCGGTGGATGTCGCAGATCATGTCCGGCTGCGTGAGCGAGAAAAGATCGCCGTTGTTGAGCAGATCCTTTTGCGAAGCCGCGAAACGCTGGCCGCGGATGTCCGCCTCCTTCATCCCATAGCTGCGGATGGTCGTCCCCATCGCGCCGTCGATGATGGCGATGCGGTTGGCGATCAGCTTTCTCAGTGCAGCTTCAGTGTCTGCCATAAAGCTGGAAGCATTAATCGAGTGGCCATGCTGAATCAAACTTAAAATCAACGTATCCGGATTTGAAGATATGAAACTCTGACACCCGACCACAAACCTCTTTCGTCCGGGGCTTGCACCCTCCAAGTGGAAACAGAGCTGTGCTGCCCAACCCGCAATGCGGGCCAGCTTGAAATGTTTTGGAAGCGCCCCGTCCCGCCTGAATCAAAGGAAGATCGTTTGTTCCCGGCCCGGCCCGACCGACGCAATGGTCAACTCAGCACCGGTCAACTCCGCAATGGCCTTCAAATACTGTCTGGCTTTCACGGGAAGCTGGCGCCAGGTCTTTGCGTTTTCCGTGGAAGTCTTCCAGCCCGGGAATTCCGCGTATATGGGTTCACAGGCCCCGAGCACCTCCACGTCATTCGGGAGGTAATCGAAACGCCTGCCCCCGGCGCGATAGCCAATGCATACCTTGATGGATTCGAGCGTATCCAAACCATCCAGATTGGTCACCGCAAGTTCATCAATCCCGTTGACCAGGGCGGCCTGCCGGGTGAGCACGGCATCGAACCAGCCACACCGGCGCGCACGTCCTGTCGTGGCACCAAATTCACGCCCCAATCCATGCAGGAGGTCTGAGATTTGCTGATTTTCTGTGGGCATGGGGCCCTCGCCGACGCGTGTGGTATAGGCCTTCATGACACCCACAACCCGGTCGATCCGGTGCGGTGCCACACCCGATCCCGTGCAGGCCCCGCCGGCGGTGGTGTTGGATGAGGTTACAAAGGGATACGTGCCGTGGTCGATGTCCAGAAATGTTCCTTGTGCCCCCTCGAAGAGCAGGTTTTTCCGGGCACGGATGGCTTCGTTCAAATAGACCACCGTGTTGGTGACAAATGGGGCCAGTCGATCCCCGGCGGCGCGATAGTTGTCATGAATTTTTTTGAAGGACAACGGCTTGCCGCCCAGCGCCCGGAGCACTTCGTTCTGCTCCTTGACACGACGCTTCAAAACATCCTGAAAACGCTCCGGGTTGATGAGATCAATGACCCGGATGCCGGTGCGGGCCGCCTTGTCTCCGTAGGCCGGGCCGATGCCCCGCTTGGTGGTGCCAATCTTGTTTTTGCCCTTCAGCACTTCGCGCTGGGCGTCGAGTTCCCGGTGGTAGGGCAGCACGAGATGGGCGGTTTCGCTGATGAGGAAATTGCCCTTGATCCTGACCCCAAGCTTCAACAAGCCGTCGATCTCACTGACGAGACCCATCGGATCGATCACCACGCCATTGCCGATGACGCAATGCTTCTTCGGCCGGAGAATGCCGGATGGGATCAGGTGAAGCACATATTTTTGTCCATTCACGATGACGGTGTGTCCGGCGTTGTTGCCACCCTGGGTGCGGACCACGATGTCCGCCTGCTCGGTCAGGACGTCGATGATCTTTCCTTTGCCCTCATCGCCCCATTGGGCGCCTACTAGAATCGTGTT
>CAYQCZ010000753.1:0-1697 GCA_964415955.1 uncultured Verrucomicrobiota bacterium
GCTGATTTTTGGAGCGGTGATTTCCTTTTTCATGCTGCTCGCCATATTTCTACTTGAGCCAGGGCCTCCGCGTATGCAGACCAAGAGTAATGCATGAATTTGTCCGGTTTTATGCCAACCAGATTGTCTCAGAACTTAAGGACTGGATTGTTTCTTTCGGCTGGGATTTTGCTCCTGAGTGCATTTTTAGCAGCGACCAGTTCGTTTGCTGCCGAGGTAGCACCCAACGCCGACGGCTCCACGCCGCTGCATTGGGCAGCGCATCACGATGACTTGGCAAAGGTGAAGTCGCTGCTGGCCTCGGGTGCGGATGCGAAAGCCACGAATCGTTACGGTGTGCCGCCGTTGTATCTGGCCTGCGTCAATGGCAACGAAGCCATCGTCAAGGCGTTGCTGGAGGCGGGTGCGGATGCGAACAGCACCTTGCGTGGCGGCGAAACCGTTCTGCACACGGCGGCGAGGACCGGACGCCCCGGCCCGGTAAAGGCGTTGCTGGCGCGCAAGGCGAAGGTGGACGCCAAGGACCGCAAGGGTCAGACGCCTTTGATGTGGGCGGCAGCCGAGGGGAACGCGGAGGCCGTGGAACTGCTGGTGAACGCTGGTGCTGATCGTTACGCGCGGTTGAAGTCAGGATTCACCGCGATGCTGTTCGCCGCGAGGGAAGGCAGGAGCGAAGTCGTTCGCACACTGCTCAAGGCGGGAGCCGATCCGAATGAGGCCATCGAGATGGATCAGGGTGGCAAAGGCCGGTTGCCCGAGGGCGGCACCAGTGCCCTCATGCTGGCGGTGGAGAACGGGCACTTCGAGCTGGCGATTGAACTGGTGAAGGCCGGGGCTGACCCGAATGACCAGCGGAATGGGTTCACCCCGCTGCATGCGCTCAGTTGGGTGCGGCGACCGAATCGTGGCGACGACATCTCCGGCCAGCCGCCACCGGAAGGTTCAGGCCGGCTAACGAGCATGGAGTTTGCCCGTCAGTTGGTGAAGCTAGGCGCGGATGTGAACCGCCGCCTCGACAAACGCGGAGGACGGCACAGCATGCTCTCGCTTGATGGAGCCACGCCATTCTTCCTGTTCTGCCGCACGGCGGACCTGCCCATGATGAAGCTGCTGGTCGAACTGGGCGCTGATCCGCTTCTGCCGAACAAGGACGGCGCCACACCCCTCATGGCGGCAGCAGGACTTGGATGCCATGCGCCCACGGAGGAGGCCGGCACGGAGGCCGAATGCATCGAAGCCGTCCAGTATCTGCTGTCAATCAAGAGCAACGTAAACGCCGTGGACAAGAATGGTGAAACCGTCATGCACGGCGCGGCCTACAAAAGCCTGCCCGGCATGGTCCGGTATCTCGCCGGCCACGGGGCCAGCATCGACATCTGGAACAAGAAGAACGCCAGGGGTTGGACGCCGCTGCTGATTGCCGAGGGCTTCAGGCCGGGCAATTTCAAGCCCTCCGAGGAAACCATCGCAGCCATCCACGATGTCATGCGCTCCGCTGGTGTCACACCACCGCCCCGTGCGCCCGCACCTTCCTCGCTGGCCGGTTCGGACGAATATGCGCCGAAGCCGAAAAAGAAGAAATGACTTTGGCCCAACATTGCTCCGTTCTGAGATAACCGTGGAACCGTTCGCCTGCCTCGCCTAGGGAGCCGCTGAATAAAGGGGGGTTTTCAGATTTGGGTGATGGAATGGCGGTA
>CAYQCZ010000754.1:0-1691 GCA_964415955.1 uncultured Verrucomicrobiota bacterium
CCAGCAGTGACTGTATCTCGGCCACCTTGAGGCCTTGTTCGATCCATTTGCCGATCTGCTGCTTTTGCGCGTCTGTCAGGTTCATGATGCAGTTGTGTTCTGACCGGATAGTGCGGGTTGCAGGGCGGCATTTGCAATCCCTTGGTGTTACCGTGGCCGGCAATACCAGATTCGGATTGCCGCTAGTTTGCATGCCGATACACTGCGCAGCGTATTCCCAAACGTTGCAACGGCGTTCACCCATGGCAAACAAGCACTACGACCTGGTTGTGATCGGTTCCGGTCCGGCGGGAGAAAAGGGGGCCTGCCAGGCTGCCTATTTCGGCAAACGCGTGGCACTGGTCGAAAAAGAACCGATCCTTGGCGGTGCCGCGGCCAACACGGGCACACTGCCCTCGAAGACACTCCGCGAGACGGCGCTTTATCTTTCCGGCTTCCGGCAGCGCGGGCTGTATGGCATCAACTTCACCCTCAAGGACAAGGTGACCGCCCGTGATTTTCTGTATCGAGAACAGCAGGTGGTGCGTGCGGAGCAGGCGCGCATTGCGGAGAACCTCAAACGGCACAAGGTGGACATCTACCACGGCATGGCGTCCTTCGCCGGGCCGCATCTGATCGAGGTGCGCCCGCAGCATTCCTCCGCGGCATTGTTGGAGGCGGACACGGTGTTGATCGCCACCGGCTCGCACCCGCACCATCCGGACGAATTCCCATTCTATGATGCGCGCGTGTATGACTCGGACACGATCCTGCATCTGCGGGAAATTCCCCAGTCGATGCTGATTGCCGGCGGCGGTGTCATAGGCTGCGAATATGCGTGCCTGTTTTCCGCCCTGGGCGTGAAAACCATGCTGGTCGAGGGGCGCGACCGGTTGCTCGGATTTCTGGACGCCGAATTGTCCGGGCAACTGGCCGCCAGCATGCGCAGCATGGGCGTGGAGTTCTTCATGCCGGACGGGATCGAGAGCATCGAACCGGGGGATGAGGCCATCGAAGTGCGATTTCAATCCGGCAGCAGGGCGACGGTGCAGACGATCCTGGCTGCGACCGGAAGGACCGGCAATTCGGCGGGCATGAACCTGGAGTCGGTGGGCGTCATTCCGGGCAAGCGGGGATGCCTCGAAGTGAACGAGCATTATCAGACCTGCGTGCCGCACATTTATGCCGTGGGCGATGTCATCGGCTTTCCCGCGCTTGCATCCACCTCGATGGAGCAGGCGCGCGTGGCCATGGTGCACGCGTTTGATCTCAAGTATAAGAGCGACGTCGCCCACATCCTGCCCTACGGCATCTACACCATCCCGGAGGCATCCATGGCGGGGGAGACGGAGGAATCGCTTGCAAAAAAGGCGGTGCCTTATGTCGTGGGGCGGACACGTTATTCACACAATGCGCGCGGCCAGATCATCGGCGACAAGGACGGGTTGCTGAAGCTCATCTTCCGCGAGGAGGACATGCGTTTGCTGGGCGTCCACATCATCGGAGAACAGGCCAGCGAACTGATTCACATCGGGCTCAACGCCCTCATCATGCAGGGCACGGCGGACATCTTCATCCAGACCTGCTTCAACTATCCCACGTTGTCCGAGATGTATAAATACGCCACGTATGACGCCCTCGGGGCGCGTGCCAAACGCCGCGCCGCAGCCGCGGGTTGAATCCACAAACGGGGCAGGACATGATATGCGCAT
>CAYQCZ010000755.1:0-1691 GCA_964415955.1 uncultured Verrucomicrobiota bacterium
GGCCACAGCCAAAATCCCCAGCCGCAGCACCCCTTGTCATTTTCAGACAGGCTCTCAGATGTTGTGATGCGACAGAGTAGGGGCTTGATGGAAGATGGCGGAATGTTTTATACATCTGCCTAATCAATCGAATCAGGCGATGTAACAAAGAGGTTGCCTGCCCATCATCCATCCACAAACAACTGCAACAAGGAGAACACCATGAAACAAAACATCTGGCTGCCATGGACCCCTACGCGGCACATCAACGCCCAACCCCACAGTGAGGAACGCATGCTGGCGATCGTGCCCACGGCGGGAACCAATCCCCGGCGGCTCGCCGACTGTCTTCTATCCCTGCACGCCGCCGCCGGAACCCGGACATCCCTGCGAACCGTTGTGGTGCTCTGCCCGGTCACTCCGGAATCATTGCAGGCCACCCGGGCAGTCTGCCGGGGCAGGGCGCAGGTGGTGCCTTTGGAGGGCAGGTTCAACTACTGCCGCAGCATCAACGAGGGACTTTCCCGACGCCAGCGCGGGGACACGCTGGCCCTCTTTCTGAACGATGATGTCACCTTCTCAAGGGAGGGGTCGCTCGCGTTGATGATTCGCACGCTGCGGGAGCAGCGATGGGCGTGTGTGGGCCCCTACATTGCTGGATGGCACCAGGACCACTCGGGCGTCCCGCAGCATCGCGGCCCCGTGCACACGAATGAACCGGTCAACGGCTCCTGTGCTTTGTGGGATATGCAGTGGCTCGACCGCATCGGCGGCCTTGATGAGGAATTCGGCATGGGTTGGGGGCTGGACGAGGCCGATGCATGCCTGCGAGCCCTTCGCAAAGGCGCTCAGTATGGGCGCGAAGACCGCGTGCAAATCCTGCATGAAGGGCACGCGACCTTTGGGGCACGCTACACGGCGTTGAACGGCCCCGCCCACCGTCGCAACATGCGCCTTTTTCAGAGGAAACATGGTGCGGACGTGGGGCCATGGGGACAGACGCATCATTGGTGGCCGATGCCGGGCATCCAGGTTTCCATGGCCGCGCACAATGCCTCCCAATGGCTTGGGCGCACACTCAAAAGCATCGAGGCCTCCATGGATGGATTCCGCTGGTCGCTGGTGGTTGGTGATGATGCCAGCACGGATGACACTTTTGAGATTCTCCAGGCGCACGCGGCGGCATCCAGCGCAGACGTGGTGATCACCCGGCAGTTTCATCGCAAGGCCATCACGGTGGACCAGGCCAAGAACCGCGTGCTGCGCATGGGGGCTGGGCTGCGTCTGCGGTATCCCGCCATGTGCCTCATGGATGCCGACGACGAAATGGTCTCCGGGCGTGTGCAGCATCTCCTCTGGCGGGCGCGTGATGGCGGCCATGCAGCCGTGCTTGGGGATTATCTCCAGATCGCGCCGCAGTATCCGGCGGAGCACGGGCGGATCATCCGGGCCACCGGGGAAGCCCAGATCACCCCGGGCTTCGGCCCGTGGGCCACGCTGTTTCATGCCGGTTTGATACCATCGAACAGCAGGCTGTTCCGCGAGCACCGCGACCAGGTGTCCCATGGCGATGTTGAGCTGTGGGCAAGGTGGTTCCGCCGCGGCATCTGCTTCGAGCCGTTTCCCGGTGAAATAGTCCACCGCTACCACTGGCATCAAGGCACCACCAGCCGCCCGAAAAATCCGCAGATCGCGCACAAGGCGGATGCCAT
>CAYQCZ010000756.1:0-1683 GCA_964415955.1 uncultured Verrucomicrobiota bacterium
TCGCGGATGATCGCACTGCGCTTGAGGAACACATCCTTCACCTCATCATTGGCGATCAGGTCCAGGTAACGCTGGCGGTAGCGCGTCTCCGTGTCCTCCAAGCCGTGCCACTTGGCCGGGGGCGGACGCAGGGATTTTGCGAGAATGGTGAACGCAGTGATTTTCACCGTCGGCTCCCCCGCCCTGGTGGTGAACAGCTCGCCCTTCACACCGATGAAATCCGCCAGGTCCAGGTGCTTGAAGATGTCGAACTGCTCGTCCCCCAGCGTCTGTTTCTGCGCGTAAATCTGGATGCGCCCGCTCTGGTCCTTGAGGTCCATGACCTGGCTCTTGCCCATGTCACGGTGCGCGGTGTTGCGCCCGGCGATCTCGACGTGCTGGCCTTCCGTCCATTCGCCCGCGACGTATTTCGCCCGCGCCTCGCCGCAGCCGACGCCGGGCTGGAACTTGTTCCTGAAAGGGTCGATGCCCTTCTCGCGGAGCTTCGCAAGGTTCGTCTTGCGTTGTTCGATCAATGCATTTGTGTCGTCCATATCACTGTAACGCCGGTTTGCGACGGTGCGTGCTGATGGCGGCGACTGCAAACCGCCGGAAACAGGCCCGGAGAGTGAACACGGTCAGGCCGCAGTTTCCAAGAAATTGATTGGGCGGCGCGGCAGCGCCGACGGGAGCCGCTGCATCACCTGCCCCAGCGACGGGAACGGCGAAATTGCCGCACGGGCTGCCCCTGGAAATTCGGTTCCACGCGCGGCCGCGGGCGTCTGGACTCCTGCTGCCGCCCCTCCTGAGATCCGCCCTGGGCCGGCTGGGCCGCACCGTAGTTGAAGCCCTCGGCGTGTTTCCGGACGATGCCGCGCCCGATGAACTTCTCCAGGGATCTCAACGATCCATGGTCTTCAGGCGAAACAAAACTGATCGCATCGCCCACGGCATGCGCCCGGCCCGTCCGCCCGATGCGATGGACGTAATCCTCCGGGTGCATGGGAAAATCAAAGTTCACCACATGCGAAATGCCGTCCACGTCGATCCCGCGCGCGGCAATGTCCGTGGCCACGAGCACGCGCACCGCACCGGATTTGAAATCTTTCAACGCCTTCAGCCGCTGGGCCTGTGAACGGTTGGAATGAAGCGTGGCCGTGGTGATGCCGGAGGCCAGGAGCTTGCGGGCGATCTTGTCAGCGCCGTGCTTGGTGCGGGAGAACACCAGCACCATGTTCATCTGGGGATCATGCAGCAGGTGCAGCAGAAGGTCATATTTCAAATGCTTCGGCACTTCATGCACGAACTGGGTGACGGTGTCGGCGGGATTGGCGCGGCGTCCGATCTCCACCAGCTTGGGATGGCGCAGGAACTCGCGGGTGACCTGCTCGATGTCCCGGGAGAGCGTGGCGGAAAACAACAGCGTCTGACGTTGCGCCGGAAGCCTGCGGACAATCCTCCGGATGTCCGGAAGGAACCCCATGTCCAGCATGCGGTCGGCCTCATCCAGCACCAGAAACCGCATGGAGTTGAAATCGCCGTGGCCTTGGTTCATCAGGTCCAGGAGCCGGCCCGGTGTGGCGATGACCAGCTCGGCGCCGTTGCGGAGCGCCTCGATCTGGGCGCGCTCGCCCACGCCGCCGAACACCGTGGCCACCTGGAGGGGGAGGTATTTGCCGTAGGCACGGACGTTTTCGTGGATCT
>CAYQCZ010000757.1:0-1680 GCA_964415955.1 uncultured Verrucomicrobiota bacterium
CTGCAATCGATGCCACACCGACAAGGACACCGACTGGGCGCTGGCTGCCACCGAGAAATGGTGGGGCGACAAGATGAACCGCCGCACCCGCACAAGGGCGCAGTCACTGGCTTCCGCAAAGGCAGGGCAGGACAGCGCCAGGAAGGATCTGCTGGCCATCCTGACCAGCGATGAGATCCCTTTCTGGAAAGCCGTCTCCGCCAACATGCTCGAACGCTGGGCGCATGAGCCCGTCGTGGCCAACACGCTTCTGCAGATGCTCAATCATACCAACTCGCTCGTCCGGGCCAATGCCGCCCATTCGCTTGGACCGTGGGCTGGGCAGGGGAATCCCACCATGGATGCCGCCCTTCGAAAGCTGCTCGACGACGAGGCCCGTTCGGTCCGCTACGTCGCATCATGGGCACTGCGACAGTCCATTGACCTCAATTCCACCGCAGGCAAGGAACTGGTTCAGACACTGGACTACAATCAGGACCAGCCCGTGGTCCAGTTGCAAAAGGGCGTGCTGCATCTTTCAAGAAATGAGACCGAACGCGCCCTGTCACATTTTGAACGGGCGGTGTCGTGGGATCCGCGTTCCGCTGACATTCGCCAGGAATACGCCACAGTGTTGAGCATGGCGGGCAGAACAAGAGATGCGCTTCAGCAGATTCAGGAAGCCTGCCGACTGGCCCCGACAAATGCCGAACATCGCTATCGGCTGGGGCTTGCCTATGCCGAGTTGGGCGACATCCGCCAGGCCATGAGCGCCCTGGATGAAACAGTGCGGATTGATCCTCGCAACGTTCGTGCCTGGTATAATCTCGGACTGGCCCGCAGTCAGCTGGGCGATGCGCAAGGTGCTCTCGACGCGCTCATCCGTGCAGAGGGTGCGGATGCTTCATCGCCGGATTATCCGTATGCGCGGGCCACCATTCTTTTCCAGCTTGGCAGGGCAGGGGAGGCCATGACGGCAGCACAACGGACGCTTGAACTTTCACCGGGGCACGCAGGTGCACAGCAGTTGCTTCGTGCCGCCTCCGGCAGGCAGTAGGCTTCGGACGAATTGAATCACCGGCGGTTCCGAGGGGGAAAGATCGCAATCACCCGTCGATGTTGCCCCTTGCGTCCTCCTGGCTCATCCCTCGCGCTGGAGACAGACCCTGCAAATTTCCAAATGCACCGTTGCCCTTGGGCGGATGCATTGCTACACCAAAGCCCGTCCCATGAAAGACCAACCAGATCGCAAGCTCGACATGCACAGCGAGGAATTCCTGCACTCGCTCATGGAGAAACAGCTCAAACTCTCCATTGCCTGTGCCGCCACCTTCATCATCGCACTGATCGGCCTGCCGCTGGCGAACTATTTTGCACCTGAGTTCATGGCACAACGGGTCTTTGGCTTCACACTGACATGGCTGATTCTGGGCGTTCTCTTTTTCCCCTACGTGTGGATCATTTCCTACTGGTTCATCAAGCGTTCCATCGGACTTGAGGAGGAGGAAGTTGCGTCAGTTAAGAGCGAAGCAGCAAAGAAGCCAAGTGGAGGTCAGCAGTGAATTCCTCCTTTGTTGGGTCGTTTCTAGGAATTTACCAGCCCATGGTGGCGGCAGTCGATCCATGGATCGTCGCCTTCAGCGCAATCACTGTTGTCGTCACGGTTTGGATGGGCTTCCGCTCGGCCAAAACTAGCAAGAC
>CAYQCZ010000758.1:0-1033 GCA_964415955.1 uncultured Verrucomicrobiota bacterium
GCTTCGGCCGCGAGCGCACGCACCCCCTCGCGATCGCGCTCCTTCTCTCGATTGCGTTCAGTTGCTCGATTGGGGGGGTTGCGACTCCGGTAGGCACGCCCACCAATCTCGCGTTTCTGAAGATTTTCGAGGAAACGTTTCCTGCCGCTCCAGCCGTGAGTTTCGGGCAATGGGTTCTCATCGGCATTCCGCTGTCCGTGGTCCTTCTGTTTGCGGCGTGGTTCACCCTGGTCCGCTTCTCTTGCCGGCTCGATCAATCAATGATTCTCGACCGCACCGTGGTGAAGGCCGAACTCGATGCCATGGGTCCAGTCAGTCGGGAGGAGCGCATCGTGCTCGTGGTTTGGATTCTGACTGCCTTCCTGTGGATCTTTCGTGCTGATTTGAACATCGGCACCTTCACGCTTCCCGGATGGTCGAGCCTGTGGAACGGATTCCGCCTCGTCGATGACAGCACGGTGGCCGTGGTTATGGCTCTCATTCTGTTCATTACTCCTGTGGGCTCTGGAAAGCCAGGGAAGGCGATGCTGGAAGTTGGCGCCTTCCGCGACCTGCCATGGTCTGCCATTTTACTCTTCGGAGGCGGGTTCGCCATCGCCACCGGATTCACCTCCAGCGGCCTCACTCAGTATCTGGCCGGACAGTTTGCGCTCCTCGGCAGCATGCCAGTCATCGTCTCTATCCTGATCGCCTGCGTCGTTGTCGCTCTTGCCACCGAACTCGTGTCGAATATCGCCGTCGTCCAGATGTTTGTCCCGGTGTTGGCCGCCTGGGCGGTCGCACAGCAGATCAACCCATTGCTGCTGATGATTCCCGCCACCATCATGTCGTCGATGGCGTTCATGATGCCGGTCGGAACTCCTCCAAACGCGGTCGTATTCGGCAGCGAGCGCATCCGAATAGTCGAGATGGTGCGAGGTGGGTTCTGGGTGAAGATCGTGGCCGTGCTTGTCACCCTTGCCATCACGCTGGTGCTAATGCCGGTTGTGTTCGACATAGATGCCACGGAGTTTCCCGCATGGGCACAGAAGTG
>CAYQCZ010000758.1:1043-1679 GCA_964415955.1 uncultured Verrucomicrobiota bacterium
GCCTGCTCTTGAGCGGAGTCTTCATTCTCGGTATCGAAACGAAAACTTTTCCTCATGTGCGTCATGACCGCTTTGAGGCTTGTCGGGCGAAGCTTCCTGCCCGCACGAAGTCCACGTCTCGCGGGTGTATTTTCCGCAGAATGCCGGCTTACCCGACCTTCCCCGAGATGGTCCACCACTGACGAAGCAAGTCGGGCACAAGCATGAGTGACTTGCCCGCGAGGACGTTCTGGACGAGCTTCCGCATCACTTCGCTGCTGCTCGGACCCGCTGCGTTCACGCTCCTCCACTTCGTTTGGGGAGGGCCGATCGACAAGCCGCTTATCGGCGCCGCCGCAGGAATCGCTACGTGGATGGCGATTTGGTGGATGACTGAAACGGTGCCTTTGGCCGTCACTTCCCTGCTGCCGATCGTGTTGTTTCCGCTTTTGGGGATCTCCGACACACGACAGGTTGCTGGATTCTATTTCAGCGAGATCATTGCACTATTCCTTGGGGCGTTCCTCATCGCACTCGCGATGGAGCGCTGGCATCTGCACAAGAGGATTGCGCTCGTATTGCTAAATGCCGTGGGTGTTACACCCGGAGCATTGGTCGGAGGCTTCTTGATGGCTTCCGCGCTACTCTCGATGTGGA
>CAYQCZ010000759.1:0-1679 GCA_964415955.1 uncultured Verrucomicrobiota bacterium
CAATCACTTCATGCGAACGGCCACATGTCAGCAATACATCCTTGTCATCCGGCGTGAAAGTGAAGTGCCAGCAACGGTCTCCAGTGGGAGCTTCCTTGATTTTTTCAAAGCTCTTGGCATCGTAAACTTCCAGGGTTTTGGCTTTGCCGGCCGCGACATAAATCAGGTCGCCTGCGCGGTTGTAGGCGATGCCGTAAGGCGCTGCGCCGGTGGCAACTGTGCGAACAACGTTGAATTCGCTGTCCAGCACGAGGAAGTTGTTGCCGAACTCCAGCGTGGAAACGTAGGCTGAGCCGTCCGGTGCAGATTTGATGCCGCGCGGACGGTCACCATGTTCCTTGGTGGCGATGGTCTTCAGCAGCTCGCCGGTTTCGAGGTTATGCACGGTGATGGTGTTGTCGGCTTCGTTGGTGATGATCAGTTTGCTGCCGTCGTTGGAGAATTCGATACCTTCGGTTTCCGGGCCGAGATCGACCACGGCGATACGCGCCGGCTCTTCGATTTCGTCATCATCTTCCTCTTCGATCACTTCCTCGCCCGGTTTGGGTGGCGGTCCTCCCTTGGAGCTGGGCTCGAAGGAAACATAAGCCATGTTGCCGACCACACGGACGAATTCAGGATTTTCGCCGATTTCTACATGCTGAACCAGTTCACCGGTCGCTGTGCTGATGATGGAAACATTGCCTTCATCCTTGTTGGCGGTTACCAGCAGTTTGCCGTCCGCCGTGATGCCGATGCCGCGGACGCCATTGCCCTTGGGGTCTATGCTGCCGGTCGTTTCCATGGTGTTCAGATCGATCACGGTCACGCCGCCGTTCTGATTGGAAACATAAGCGATACCACGGTTATCGGTGGCGCTCGTCGTAGTTTCTACCTCGGCTTTTTCACCGCAGGCGGCAACAGCGCCGGCCAGTGCGACCAAAAGAACACCATTGCGTATCCTCGTTGCGAGGTGAGTGGATTTCATCCTGACTTTCTCCTTATGAGTTATTGGTTGATGCAATATTTGCCTGGTTTTGTCTGATCGGCATGAACAGATTGGTCAATCCCATTTTGCATAGGTTCAAAAAAATTACTTGTGATTCAGTCTGATAACTCGCAAAGACAGGGCTGTTGTAGCCGTAATCACGCAAACGCTAACCTAAAAACAGGCGGTAAGCCGGGTTGCCGGTTTCTTCCCAATAAGGGTAGCCCAGTGTTTTCAGGAAAGCATCGAATTCCTGTTTTTCCTGTGGCGGAACCTGAATGCCGACCAGCACGCGACCGAAATCGGCGCCATGGTTACGATAATGAAACAGGCTGATATTCCAGTCGTGGCCCATGGTGTCGAGGAAATTCATCAATGCCCCCGGTTTTTCCGGGAACTCGAAACGATAGACGACTTCGTGTTCGGCCTGCGGCGCATGACCGCCAACCAGGTGACGCAGATGCAGCTTCGCCATTTCGTTATCGGTGAGGTCGATGGCAGGCAGGCCGTGCGATTTCAGATTCTCGATCAGCTTGATGGCTTCTTCGTGGTCATGAATGGCGATGCCGACAAAAATGTGCGCTTCTCGCGCATCCGAATAACGATAGTTGAATTCGGTAATACTGCGATTGCCGAGCAGGCGGCAGAATGCCTTGAAGGCGCCGGGTTCTTCCGGAATAGTGACGGCGAACACGGCTTCGCGTTTTTCGCC
>CAYQCZ010000760.1:0-1673 GCA_964415955.1 uncultured Verrucomicrobiota bacterium
CGACGCTATCAGCAGGCACTGCAAAGTCAAAACCGACACGATGGCGCAGGATCATTCAGCGGGCCTTTTCAGCAAGCAGCACCGTGCGCGTCTGGTCCAGCGCCTCCTCAAGCCGTGGAAGCAGGTTCCTGCAGTCGTCGAACTGCCCCGCTCGTGCGAGTTTCTCCATGGCGGTGCTTGCTTTTGCGAGCTGCTGGGCGCCCAGATTGCTGGCGCTGCCCTTGAGCGTGTGTGCGGCGGTGATGAGCGGGCTGGTGTTGCGCTCGTCCAGGGCACGCCTGATGGCATCCATCCGCGCAGGTGCATCTTCCAGGAAAAGGTCAACCAGTTCGGCCACCGGGTCCGGCTCGCCTGCCATGCGCAGCTCGCGCAGGCTGTTGATGACCGTCGGATCCAGCACGGGGGATGTCTCAGAGGCTTGATGGCGTGGCGGCGGCGGGGCTGGAGGGGGCGTGCCTGTGCTTGCGGCGCGCAACAGTGCCGCTTCAAGATCCTCGATGCGGGTTGGCTTGGTGATGTAGTCGTTCATGCCGGCGTTGATGCAGGCATGACGCTCGCCGTCCATGACATTGGCCGTCAGGGCGATGATGTATGCAGGGGGTCTTCCCTGCCAGTCCGCCCCGGCTTCCAGCGCGCGGATTTTCCTTGTCGTCTCGTATCCGTCGAGCAGCGGCATGTGGCAGTCCATGAGGATGACGTCATAGGGGATTTTCTTCATGGCGGCGATGGCCTCCTGGCCGTTGGCCACCGTGTCCGCGTTGAGGCCCAGTTTGCGCAGCTGCAGGAGGGCAACCTTCTGGTTGGCGGAATGATCCTCGGCAATGAGGATGCGCAACGGCCTGGCCGGCCAGGCCGCCGGCACTCCGGCGGAGCTGGAGGGGGCGGCAACCGTGGGGGATGTCCTGTCCAGCAGGGCGTTTTCCAATGCCGAGGCAAGCCGGTGCTGTCGTGCTGGTTTCAATAACTGCGCACTGATGCGCGCCTTCCGCAGTGTGGCGGCATCGAGCCTGTGTCCCAGGGAGGTGAGCATGACCATTTTGACCCGTGAGAATTGCTCGTCCGTAGCGATGGCCATTGCCAGGTCCAGGCCGTCCATGCCGGGCATGTGCATGTCCAGAATGACGAGGTCAAATGATGAGTTCCGGGCCCTGGCGCGGGCGAGCGCCTCCAGAGCTTCCTTCCCGGAGGACGCCGATTCATGAAGCATCTTCCAGCCACCTGTCTGGTGTTCGAGGATTCTGCGGTTGGTCACGTTGTCATCGACGATCAGGACACGCCGTCCTTCCAGTTGTGGATAGACCGGCTCGGTGGCGGGGCCCTGAGTCTTTTCCAGCGGAAGTTCGATCCAGAACTTGGTTCCGACGCCCTCTGTGCTTTCCACGCCGATGGTGCCTCCCATCAGCTCGACCAGTTGCTTGGTGATGGCCAGTCCAAGTCCGGTGCCTCCGAAGCGCCGTGTGGTGGAGGTGTCCGCCTGGGTGAAGGACTCGAAGATGCGCGCCATGGCCGCCTCAGGGATGCCGACGCCCGTGTCCTGGATTTCGAGCCGGACGATGACCTTGTTTGCAGCTTCAGAGGCGATGCCTGCGGTCACGGCCACCTCGCCCTGATCGGTGAATTTGATGGCGTTCCCGACCAGGGTGAGCAGGACCTGCCGGATGCGTCCGCCATCG
>CAYQCZ010000761.1:0-1673 GCA_964415955.1 uncultured Verrucomicrobiota bacterium
TTCCTGCAAAAACTCGTCTCGGGGCGCGGCGAGGACAAGGTCGGCTACGTCGAGTCGGGGTACCTCAACAGCGCCTTCGGCTCCGAGAAGATCGGCATGTACATCGCCTCGACAGCGTCCTTTTCCTACAACGACAGCGCGGTGGGGAACCGCTTCATCTGGCGTGCGTACGGCGTGCCGGCGCGGGACGGGACGACGAACGGGCACACCCTGACGCAGGGGACAAACGTCGGGATATTCACCAACCTCAGCGACGAGGAGCGCGCCGGGGCATGGGAGTTCCTCAAGTTCCTCACCAGCCCGGCGATGACGGCAAAGTGGGCGATGGACACCGGCTACATGCCGGTGCGCCAGAGCGCCGTCGCGACACCGGAATTCGCGGAGCGCCTGAGGAAGGACATCAGCTACGCGAACGCCGTGGCGCTTCTGGACAATGCGCTTTACGAACCGCGCGAGCCATACTGGGAATCCGTCCGCAACATCATCAATCGCGAGGTGGACGCGGTGCTTCTGGGGCGCAAGGAGGCGGAGAAGGCGATGGCTGACGCGAAGAAGCTCCTCGAGGACGCCATCGGCCGCGTCGAATAGCACAACGCGTATAGATCGCTATACGGGATAAGAGCGGCGCCGCAATCCCCGACGGCATTCCCCCATTCCCCATTCCCCATTCCCCATTCCCCATTCCCCGCTCTCAAACGCCGAAGGTTTCCTTCAGCTTGTCGAGGAAGCTGCGGTGTCCGGGCTTGAAGTCCTCCCCGCTTTCCTTCGCAAACTCGACGAGGAGTTCCTTCTGGCGCTGCGTGAGTTTTTGCGGCACCTCGACGGCGATGCGGACGTACTGGTCGCCGTAACTGCGCCCGCCCGCATTCGTGGCCATGCCCTTTCCCCGCAGCTTGAAGACCTTGTGATTCTGGGTCCCCGGCGGGATGGCGAGGGATTCCTGTCCGTGGAGTGTATCAACCTCGATTTCCGCGCCAAGCGCCGCCATGGGGAAGGAAATCGTCTCCTCCATGTAGATGTCGGCCCCCTCGCGCGTGAACTGGTGGTGGTCCTCGACCTCGAAGCGGACAAGGAGGTCGCCGCGTTCGCCGCCACGCAGGCCCGCCTCCCCCTCCGCACGCACACGCAGGGACATCCCGTTGTCCACGCCGTTGGGTATGGAGAATTTCACGTGGGCCTTGCGGGCCACCATCCCCTCGCCCGAGCAGGCGTCGCAAGGATTGGGGATGAGTTGTCCCACACCCCGGCAGGTGGGGCAGTTCGTCTCGACGGCGAAAAAACCGCGCGCCTGGCGGACGACGCCGCGGCCCCCGCACGTGGTGCAGTTTTGCGCCGCGGTGCCCTTCTTGCAGCCGGAGCCGTCGCATTTTTCGCAGGCCTCGAGCCGCTCAAAGGCGATGTCCGCGTCCTTCCCGTGGAAGGCCTCCTCGAGGGTGAGACCGTAGCGGACGGCAACGTCGCGGCCCCGCTGGGGACCGGTGCGTGAGCGTCGTTGTCGCCCGCCTCCCCCGAAGAATGCGCTGAAGATGTCGCCGAAGATGTCCTCCACGTCCGCCTGATGATGAAAGTCCTGCCAGGAGAAGCCACCGGAGCCGAAGGTGGATTTGACGCCGTCGTGGCCGAAGCGGTCGTAGCGGGAGCGTTTTTCTGGGTCGGAAAGAACTTCGTAGGCT
>CAYQCZ010000762.1:0-1668 GCA_964415955.1 uncultured Verrucomicrobiota bacterium
CGCAAAGGCAGCGGCAAGGCTCTGCAGATGCAGGAACTGGACAGTCCCATTGCGGATGACGGCCTGCGCTGGGTTCACATAGACTTCGCCAGAACCGGGGGAAAAGATTGGCTTCTGAACCACAGCGGCATAGAGACAACCGTGCTGGAGGCCATGCTGGATGACGAAATACGCCCTCGTGCCCTACAGACTGCCGATGGTGTGCTGGCCATTTTGCGCGGGGTCAATCTGAATCCGGGTTCGCAGGCGGAAGACATGGTGTCCATCCGGGTGTGGCTGGAGCCCAGGCGCATCATTTCCACAAGGCGCAGACGAATAATGTCGGTTGCGGAGTTGCAGAAGCAATTGGCACAGGGCGTCGGACCGCGCAGTCCGGGCAGCTTCCTGGCTGAACTGACCTGGTTGCTGGGAGAACGCATAGCCGATGTGGTTGATCACGTGGATGACGACATTGAGAAGGCCGAGATCAGCATAGCTGATGATCTTTCCTCCACCGGGCGCAGCGAGTTCGCCGCACTGCGCCGCAAGACCGCGCAGATCCGCCGTTACCTTTCCCCGCAACGGGAAGCATTGGACAGACTGTCACGCATGCGACATGCCGTGTTTCAAGAGGGTGAGCTGTCTGCACTCTCAGAAGAAACCAATCGCATTACTCTTTTCCTGGAAGATCTGGACCTGGCCCGGGAACGAGCCATGGTGGCACAGGAGGAGTTGCTCAGCAGTCTGGCACAGCAGCAGAATTCCAAGATGTATCTGCTGGCCATCGTCTCTGCGGTCTTCCTGCCCTTGTCCTTTCTGACCGGCCTGTTTGGCATGAACGTCGCTGGCTTGCCCGGCCTGGAAAACCCCAATGCCTTCCTCTGGGTGGCATTTATGATGGGCGGCATCGGCGTTTGCATTCTATTGCTGTTCCGCTGGCAGAGGTGGTTGTGAGCGAAAGTGTGGATGATCGTATCCGGGTGGGATGGCGGGAATGGCTGGCCTTACCTGAACTCGGCATACCCTGGATCAAGGCCAAGGTGGATACCGGCGCACGCACTTCAGCCCTGCATGCGTTCAAAACCGAGGCATTTGAAAAGGCCGGCGAAAACTGGGTGCGTTTCTGGTTACACCCCGAGCAATACGATCTGCAACAGGAGGTGGTTTGTGAGGCCCGTCTGCACGACGAGCGTATGGTGACCGATTCGGGAGGGCACCAGGAAAGCCGGCCGGTCATCGTCACACCCATTACCCTGGGTGGCCGCAGCTGGGATGTGGAAGTCACCCTCACCTCGCGAGACACCATGCGTTTCCGGATGCTGCTGGGACGCACCGCCCTTCGGGGACACGCCATCGTTGATCCCGAAACTTCCTATCTCACCGGCAAGCGACGCCGTAAAAAAGCAAAACTTAAAAAGGCCAGCACATGAGCCAGTCAGAGAATCAGTCGAAGAGTCATACCAAAAGTCAGGACGGCGGCAAGGCCATACACAGCGGTCAACCGATACAGATTGGCGACACCGTAGTTGCCCCCGGAACGCGGGCGATCATCGATTTACCGGTAGCACGCCTTTACACCCACGACTCATTGAAGATGCCGGTGCAGGTGGTGAATGGCCGACAAGCAGGCCCTACCCTGTTTGTCTCTGCCGCCGTACACGGCGATGAAATCAACGGTGTGGAGATTAT
>CAYQCZ010000763.1:0-1668 GCA_964415955.1 uncultured Verrucomicrobiota bacterium
TTTTCAAGAGGCGGGCGCGGTTTTCCAGCAACTGGAAGACCAGTTCAACGACCCGCCGTCCGTGCTCATGGCGAAGCGATGCCGCGAACTTGCATCCTCCCCGCCGGAAGCCTGGGCGGGTGTGTGGACGCTGCAACACAAGTGACCGGCCCGCCCGTTCACTTCGTCTGCCACGAATAGCAGCCGTCCCAGATGGCGGGTGGAGATTCTGCAAGCCTGTCGCACCGGTCCACAAAATGGGCTGCCAGCGGATGCCGCAGTGATTTGAAAGCGGAGGAGGCCTGCGCGAACTGGCCGCCCAGATAAAGCGCAAGGGCGTCGGCAAACGCACGGCGTTCCTCCGCAGACATTTCGGCCAGGGTGTAGAGATTGACCGGCGTCTGCCGCCCCTTGACGCGGACCCTGTCGAAGTGCAGGCATCGCTCCGCCAGTCCGGCAGAGAGCCCCTTGTAGCTGGCCTCGGAGATGATGATTTCCACCGGATACTGCCGGGTGAGCGACTCGAGACGGGCCGCGAGATTCACCTCGTCCCCAAGCACGGAATAGCTGAAACGGGTCCGTGAGCCGATGGCACCGGCCACCACGCTGCCGTGGTTGATGCCGGCACCCAACTCGAAACAAACCCTGCCGGTGGCACGCCGCTTCGCCTGCAAGTCCCGCATCGCGCAGCAGCAATGCAGATAGCAGTTCAACGCGGCGACATTCGGATGGCTCATCGGCACCGGAACATTGAACACCGCGAGAACGGCGTCCCCGATGAAATTGACAATGGTGCCGTTGTGCTTTGCCACGCTGTCCACGATCACACCCAGATGGTCATTCAAGGCGGCCAGCAACTGCTCGACCGGCGTGGTCTCGGCAATGGCGGAGAATCCCTTGATGTCGATGAAGAGGATGGCGGCCTGCTCCACCGTGCCGTTGAGAAGCTGCTCGGGCGTCCGGTGCCGCAGCACGGCATTCAGCACCTCTTCGGAAACACATTTGGAAAGGATGTCCGTCGCCCGCTCCAGATTGCCGACCTGCTCGGCCCGCCTGCCCTGGGTGGCTTCAAACTTTCGGACAAGCGCCTGCACCACGCTGCGCAGGACCTGCGGATAACCATCCAGCAGCGCGAGAAAGTCGGCGGCTGCGACCTCGATCATCCTCACGTCCGTCACGCACTTCACCGTGGCGGAGCGGGGCTGGCCTGTCAGCACGCCCATTTCACCGAGCACACCGCCCGCGGGCTGGCGGTCGATCTCCACCTCGCCCTTGAAAATGGCCACCTCGCCTTCAAGCACGAACAGGAGGAAATCCGGGGCATCCCCCTCGCGCACCAGGATGTCACCGCGGACTGCGCACTTGCGCACACCGCTGTGAAGCAATGACACGGCCGCCTCCCCAGGCAGGTTGGCAAGAATCGGATTCCTCGAAGGATCAATCCGCAGCCGTGTGTCGTTCATGCTCGAAACTGGAATGGATGCACTCCCGGGCGGGAGCTAGGCACTGGCGCGCATTTCCGTCAGTTGCCTGGTGGCGATGCCGATGGGCCGGTCCAGCGGAATGCCGGCGCAGGCCAGGATGGTGGACAGCAGATCGCCCTGGTTGCCCCTGGCGTTCGCGATGTATTGCCCGGTCTTGATGGCCCCCCCGCCCTTGCCAGCAATGATGAACGGAAGATGCTCGCGC
>CAYQCZ010000764.1:0-1666 GCA_964415955.1 uncultured Verrucomicrobiota bacterium
CGCCCATCGTTTTCCGTCGCCTGAAAACCAGTGTTGAGCATCCGCAGCCTTTGCGGCACAGTGCGGGCATGGCAACGCTATCGCTCACCGACGAGCAGGTGGTTCAGCTGGTCCGGCAACTGCCCCCGCAAAGCAAGCAACGCCTGCTCGTGGATCTTTCCTCCGAGCGGGACACCTGGTGGCAGGCTGCGGCTGGCGCGGGTGAACAGGACATGCGCCGTCTGGCCGCCGCGCGTGGCCTGGACTGGGACGCCCTCTCGGAAGCGCAACGTGAGGCGCTGGTGGATGATCTCCTGCACGAATCGTGAACGCGATTCCCCGCGTCGTCTTCGACACGAACATCCTCTTTTCTGCTGTCGGCTGGTTGGGGAATCCACACCGTTGTGTCCAGATGGCCCGTCAGGGGAAATGCCTCTCCGTCACTTGTGAACCCATTCTGAGCGAACTCGCTGAGAAGCTTCAAACCAAGCGTGGTTTCGATGTGGTCAGGGCGGATGAGGTTGCCGGTGAAATCCGCGCCTTTTCCAAGGTCATCGCCATTCCCGGCACGTTGAAAGTCCTTGCCGCCGATCCCGACGATGACGCTGTGTTGGAATGCGCCGTCATCGGACAGGCCCAATACCTCGTCAGTGGAGACCGGCATCTGCTCGCTTTGGGAAGCTACCAGGGCATCCGTATCATCAGCGCCACGGAATTTCTGAACGCGATACTTTCTTCATCGCCGCAAACCGGAGACGCCGGGTGAGGATTGTTTTCAATGGGCCGGCTCACGCTGCCGCCCACGGAACTGGTGCGGACCTACACGGCGGGCAGGCAGCAGGGCAACGCGCCCTTCGACTTCGTGCTGTTCCTCGTTGCCATTTTGCAAGGGAACTGGACGTAGTTGTATTTCCTGATGAGCGGGTTCCGTAACTCCAATAGGGGCCGTTGCTCCCGCGCAAAGACCCATGCGCCGTTCTCCCACTGCCGCACCTTTTTGCTGATGCGCCGTCCCCGGGCGTCGTAGGTGAAGGTCAGCAGTTCGTTGGGCGCACCGGCGGCCACGGCGGCGGCGGTGGGCTGCGCGGCGGTCAAACGGTTCTCACCGTCCCAGCTCAACGTCCACCTCCCGTCCTAGATCAGGTTCCCGTCCGGGTCATGCGTGTAGGTCTCGGGGGGCGGGTGATGCGGCGGTTTCCGGTGCTGGCCTGTAGCCCCATCGGGGCGAAATCTCTGTAGGTGCAATCAATAATGATCTTTCAAGCTCCGGAGGAGCGGAATATGCCGCCCCGACGGGGCTTGCGGGGATTGGCCGATGCCCGACTACAAAGATGGCACTCCTGACGGAGTTGGGGCGCACCGGCGCTCTGCGAGGCGGCGGTTGAGGCGGTCATGCTCCCGCGTGGTGAGCAGCGTCGCATTCGTCCCCGTGCGGAAGAGGATGTCCTGCACCAGCGGCGAATTGGCCGTGTAGTTGTATGCCGCTGACACCCCGCCCTGCGCCACAACGGACAAACGGCAGAACGACCATGGCGGATAATCGGGAATAGCTGACACGAATCACGCACCGGGAGGTCGCCCATTCAAAAACCTTTGCTGACACGGAGCCGCAGTAGTTCATGTCAGAATTTGCATTCTTCCTTGGGCACGGGCTTCATCTCCATGGAGGTCAGGTGAACGGGTTTAT
>CAYQCZ010000765.1:0-1666 GCA_964415955.1 uncultured Verrucomicrobiota bacterium
CTGTCCTGCGTGCGCTTGTTTGAAACCCCGCGCAATTTCGCCGAATACCGGGGCCCAGCCGGCATCTGAACCTCTCGCCCGCCCGTTACTTCACCCTACCGGCCAGCTAATCCCGCCTCGCGGGACTACGGTTATCGTCCCAACCGCCTGGTCGCTAAAAAAACAAAAACGACATGAAACCGACCAAGAAAATGTACCTGCACCGCACGGCGGATGGCCAAGAGCCTCCGATCGCACGGTCCTATGACGCCAAGTTCAAGCTCACCCCGGAATATCACGCCTCGCTGCCCGACATGATGGAGGCGGTTGATGCCATTCAAGGTGCGCCGGTGCCGATCCAGCAGGTGGGGGTGTCCAATTTCCATCTGCCCCTCAAGTTTCGTGCCGCCGACGGCAGCATCCATACCTTGGAGACGTCGATCACCGGCAGTGTTTCCCTGGAGGCCACGCTCAAGGGTATCAACATGAGCCGCATCGTGCGTTCGTTCTACGAGCATCAGGATGAGGTCTTCACCCTCGATACGCTCAAGCGCATCCTGAAAAAGTATCAGCGCAAGGTGGAAGCGCTCAAGGCCCGGCTGAAGCTCAGCTTCTCCTACCCGATGAAGCAACGCGCCCTGCGCAGCGGACTGGAGGGCTGGCAGTATTACCGCGTGTCCTACGAAGGCACGGTGGATGCCAAGGGCCGGGTGCGACGCTTCATCGAGTTCGACTTCGTTTACTCCTCCGCGTGCCCGTGCAGCGCCGAGCTGGCCGAGCACGCCCGTGAAACCCGCGGGGCCTACGCCATTGCGCATAACCAGCGCTCCAAGGCGCGGGTCAAGGTTGAGTTGGCCGAGCGAGCGCGGTTGTCCATTGAGGCGCTGCAAAAACACTGCCTCAACGCACTCAAGACCGAGACGCAGGTCATGGTGAAGCGTGAGGACGAGCAGGCTTTTGCGGAGATGAACGGGGCCTACATCAAATTCGTTGAGGACGCCGCCCGCCTGCTCTACGCCGAGTTGGCGGCGGATAAGCGCATCATCGATTTCGAGGTCGCCTGCTCGCACCTGGAGTCGTTGCACTCGCACGACGCCGTGAGCGTGATCTGCAAGGGCGTGCACGGCGGCTTCACGGCCGATTTCATGAACTTCCGCGACTTGGTGTGCTGATTTTTTTAACCACTAATGCACCCTAATGTTCACTAATGGTAGGGCGGCCTGTCCAGGCCGTCGCGGCGCTCTGGGACAGAGCGCCCTACCTGTGATCACCGCTCCTCGCGAGCCGACCTGTTTTTATCCGTGCCCATCCGGGTTCATCCGTGGTCAACTCTGAGTCATGCCAAAACCGGTAATCGTTATCACGGGTGCGTCGCAGGGGATCGGGGCGGAGATCGCCCGGCAGTTTGCGCGTGAGATCAAGGGGGTGCGGCTGGCCTTGGTGGCGCGCAATTCGGCCAAGCTCACGCGCGTCGCGGCGGGCTGCCGCAAACTCGGCGCGACGGCCGAGACCTTTGCCTGCGACGTGAGCGAGGCCGAGGCCGTGGCGGCGATGGCGGCGGCGGTGACCCGGCGTTTCAAGGTCGTGGATGTGTTGATCAACAATGCGGGCAGTTTTGCGCCGGCGGAGTTCCTCACGCTCACGGTGGAGTCCTTTGATGGGATGATCGCGGCCACCCGTCGCCAGC
>CAYQCZ010000766.1:0-1664 GCA_964415955.1 uncultured Verrucomicrobiota bacterium
GCCGAAGGAACTTTTTCCTGTGGTGTTGCGTATCAAGGGCAATCACGACTTCGGCACCGCGCATCTGCTTCAAAACATCCTGTCTGAGGCGCTGAAATCCGGAAAATACGACCAGCACCTTGTCCAGCTCCGCCGACGCTATGCCGCCAAGGCGTCCGTCATGAAAGCCGCGCTTGAAACGCACCTGCCCTCCTGCGCCCGTTGGGAGGAACCTGAAGGCGGCCTGTATTACTGGGTCCGGCTGCCCGCCCGCATGCACACAGGTCCACGGTCGCAGCTTTTCAAGCGCGCCCTGGCCGGCGATGTGCTCTATGTGCCGGGAGAATTCTGCTACGCAACACCTCTGAAAGGGGCCATGCCCCGGTGTGAAATGCGGCTGAGTTTTGGCGGGGCCGACGAAAAGCTGATTCCCGTGGGTGTGAAAAGGCTTGGAGCCATTCTCCATGGCCAACGCCCGTGATCCGCAAATTTGAACCGTATCATCGGGAGCATCCGGCTTTCGAACGGCAGCAGCCGGATGATGTTCACACCAACCTGCACGCAACACCGTTCCAAGGGCCGCCTCACTTCAATCTTCCCGCATTCGAAGCCTGTCGTCCGACCAGCCCAGACGGGCGGCGGTCTGCCTGACAAACCCCCAGTCGTCAGGATTGACCTTGCGCAACTCCACCGAACCCCGCTCGACGGCCATGGCCACGGCCTCGGGCACGTCCAGAAAACGCAGCACGTTCAGATAGTCCGGCCCCTTCATGTGCGATGCAGGAATGCCTTCAAGCTCCAATCCGGCCACTTCCGGAATGAACAGACTCGCGTAAAGGGCGTTCACGCCCATGTCACCTTGCCCATGCATTTTCAACGGTGTGTTTGCGAGGCCGGGCAGTTGTCTCAACGCCTGTGCCGCACGTTGGATGTCCCACACGCGCATGCCATCGACCGTCTGGCCCAGCAACTGAAAGCGCCGCTTGATCTGCACCTGCTTTTTCGAATCGCCCACGAATGCGGTCAGCCCAACGCCTCGCGGTGCCAATCCGACAATTACATGGTTTCCCTGCACCAGCCAGCGCGTGTCCTCAAGCCCGTTTGGGTTGATGTCTGAAACGAGTTTGCCCTCCTCCGCCAGTTCTGTGGCAAATCCGCTTCTCAAATTCTTCATGGCATCGATCCACACCGTCTGATCAATCGGCGCAAGCAGCGCGGATTCCGGCCGCTGCACATGGGTCCCGCGCAACACATACAGCCTGAGACGGACATGCGGCTGGCTGTCGAAATCCCAGGCTTCCAATCGCATGCCATTTCTCTCTGCCGAGAATGCCTGCTTGAGGTTGAGCGGTCCCGCCTGTTCAGGCCATCCGGCGAACGATTTCTGTTTCAGCACATTGATCCAGCGGTCGCGGCTTTCGGCCCATTGCACCGTGCTTTGCGGCGGATGGTTCGTCGCCATTGGCACAAAGGTGTCGTGAATGGTGGTGGTGCGCTGGTTGGTGGGAAGTTTTTCAAAGACCTTGAGCTGCTGTGGTGTGAAAAACTTTTCAGCCACCATGCCCACTGGCGAATCATCACCTTTGAGCCAGCGATTGAACCAGCGGAATGCGGGCACCTGCAAATCCTGCGTGTCCTTGTGCGGGCCGGGGCCAATCACCAACCCCAGCTTCTCATCGGCTTTA
>CAYQCZ010000767.1:0-1664 GCA_964415955.1 uncultured Verrucomicrobiota bacterium
CGCGCTCTCGACCATGCCCAGCGGCGTGTCGCCGTAGCGGTTCATGATGCGGTCGCTGAGCGAACCGTGGTTGGTGCCGATGCGCAGGGCTCGTTTGAGCCGGATGCATTCCTTCACCAGCGGCGTGAACCGCTCCTCAATGCGCTGCAATTCGGCCTGATACTGCTCGTCCGTGTATTCCTTGATGGCGAACTTCTTGGAGTCGGCGAAATTGCCTGGGTTGATGCGGACCTTCTCAACCCACTTGACGGCTTCCATGGCCGCTTCAGGCTTGAAATGAATGTCCGCCACGATGGGGACGTGGCAGCCGCGCTGGCGGAGTTCGCGAACGATGTTTTGAAGATTGGCGGCATCTTTCACCGTGGGCGCGGTGATGCGCACGATCTGGCAGCCCACCGCCACCAGGTCCAGCGTCTGCTGGATGCAGGCGGCCGTGTCCATGGTGTCGCAGGTCAGCATGGACTGCTTCACCACGGGATGTTTGCCACCCATGATGACACCGCCGTTGGCGGGGTCGCCCACGATGACTTCGCGGGATGTGCGGGCCTGAAAGAGGAAGGGGGATTCGCAGTAGCGCATGGGGCTAGCGATTGGTGCTGGTCGTGCTGTCCGGCTCCGGGGAACCAGGCTGTTGAATCTGGCTCTCGGTCTTGTAAAGGGCGCGGAACAGAGGCATCCGCTCGAAGATGTCGTGGTAGCTCACATAGAGCATGAAGGAGATGAGCAGCACGGCAAATCCGGTGGTGGTGTATTCCACAAAGCGGGCGCTGAGGGGTTTGCGGCGGATGGCCTCGATGACCGACATCACGATGTGACCGCCATCAAGCACGGGGATGGGCAGCATGTTGAGCATGGCGAGATTCACGTTCAACAGGACGAGGAAGCTGAGGGCGAGGCGGTAATCGGTCTTCACGCGTTCGCCGAGCATGGCAAAGATGCCCACGGGGCCGCTGAGATCCTTGGCTCCCACGCCGGTTTCCTTGGAATGCAGGAGCGCGCCCAACGTGCGCACGGTCTTGTCCCACACATCCACCACCTGCGCCCAGGGCGTCGGACCGGGCTTCATGACTTCGTAGATGGACACCGAGCTGTTCATCAGCGCCACTGCGATGCGTCCTTCGCCGCCGGGCATGGCCTTGGGTGTGATGGTGAGCGTCAGTCGTTCCTGGCCACGGCGAACGACCATCGGCACCGCCTTGCCCGGGCATTGCTTGATCATGTCGATCAGTTTTTCCCGGCTGGCGATGGGCACGTCGTCGAAAAACAAAACCTCATCTCCCGGTTGCAGGCCCGCCTCCTCGCCTGCTCCGCCCTTGATCACATCCGCCACCTGCGGATGGTCCTTGGGGTCCAGGTTGAGCATCTTGAGCTTGAGACTCTCGCTGGCGCGCGTCTTGAGCTGGTAGGCCTTGCGCTGGCCGTCGCGTTCAAGGACCACGGGCAGCTCATGCGAGCGGGCAAGAATGGTGGTTTCGATGACGTCGTTCCATGTCGGCGTCCGGCGTCCATCGACCTCCACGATGCGGTCGCCTTCGCGGATGCCGAGCGCGTATTCCTCCGACTTGGGATCCACGTAGCCGACGAAGGACGGGTTCACAAGCACGGGCAAACCAACGAAATAAATGATCGATGCGATGGCAAAGGCGAACACCACGTTCATGAAC
>CAYQCZ010000768.1:0-1650 GCA_964415955.1 uncultured Verrucomicrobiota bacterium
ATGCCGTGCAGGAGGCGGCGGCGCGCATCGCACAGCTTGAGCCGCATCCCGGCCGGGCCTTCATGCCGGACAACCAGCAATACATCGTCCCGGAGGTGTTCATCCAGAAGGTGGGCGATGATTATGTGGCCAGCACCAATGATGAACAGATTCCCCACCTGCGCATCAGCAACACCTACAAGGATCTGATGTCCAGCGCTTCCAGCACCGACGAAGTGCGGGAATACATCCGCGACAAGATCCGCGCCGGACGGTTTCTCATCAAAAGCATCCACCAGCGACAGGAGACCATCCTCAAGATTGCCAACGAAATCATCAAGCGGCAGCGGGAGTTTCTGGACCATGGCGTCACCCATCTGCGACCCATGACCATGGTGCAGGTGGCCGAGGTGGTGGGCGTGCACGAAACCACCGTGAGCCGCGCGGTGAACGGCAAATATGTGCAGACCCCCCATGGGTTGTTCGAGATGAAGTTTTTCTTCACCTCGGGTGTGAAGACGGCGGACGGCGCGGACCTTTCGAACACCAGTGTCAAGGAACTGCTCCTGGAGCTGGTAAAAAACGAGCCCCCCTCCTCACCGTATTCGGACGATCAGCTTGTCAAAATGCTGGCGGAGAAAAACATCGTGCTGGCACGGCGCACGGTGGCCAAATACCGGTCCGAGTTGAACATCCTGCCATCCAACCTCAGGCGGGTTTATTGAGGTCCTTCCCGGGCAGGGCGGGATCAAGGCTTCAAGGAGGCTTTCGTCGAGTCGTGCAAATCCTTGAGCTGTTTTTTCAGGCGCTGCTTCACCCCGTGGGGCATGCGGTCGATGAACAGGATGCCGTTCAGATGGTCGGTCTCATGCTGCACGGCGCGTGCCAGGAGTCCGGCGCAACGGAAGGAAACCGGCTCCCCCTTTTCGTTCATCGCCTTCACGTCCACCACGGCGGGGCGTGAAATGTCGGCGTAGATTTCCGGGAAACTCAGGCATCCCTCCGGCCCATCCACGGGTTCTCCCGCGGGAGTCACCTCCGGATTGATCAATACCATCGGCATGTGCGAATCGACGTCCACCGTTGTCTCCCCGACCTTCATGGAGGAGGGCCTCTCGGGGATCCCGCGCACATCCAGCACCGTCAACTGAACGGCCCTGGCCACCTGCTGTGCGGCCAGCCCCACACCATGGGCCTCCTTCATCGTCTCCAGCATGTCCGCGATCAACGACGTGATCTCGGGCGTGATGCCCTCGATCCGTGCTCCCTTCTGCCGGAGGACAGGGTGGCCGTATTTGATGATTTCCAAAACCATGGTGGGTGCCTGCTGTTTTGAGTGGGAAGCGTGGTCAGTCCGGCTGGATGCCGAGGATCTGGAGGACGCGCTCCAGATCGTCATCATTGAAGAAGCGAATCTCGATGGCGCCCTTGCCGTTCCGGTAGCGCAGCGCCACCTTGGTCCCGACTCGCTCCTGAAGCCTCGTCTCCAGCGAAGTGATGTGGGCGTCCCTCGGCACAAGGCCCTTTTTGGAGGAAGCCCTGCCGTCCCGTGCCTTCACACCTGAGAGGCGTGCGATCAACTCCTCCGTCTGACGGACATTGAGCCCGTCGCGGATGATCGTGTCCGCGGCCAGCTGCTGGTCCGCCGTCGAGTTCAGGCCAAGGATCACC
>CAYQCZ010000769.1:0-1646 GCA_964415955.1 uncultured Verrucomicrobiota bacterium
GTGATGTCCTGATTCATGAGATCGCGGGTGCATCCAAATGGCAGGAATCGGGCAATGAGATCACCCGGCGGCTGCTGTCCATCCACACCACGCCAGAGCAGATGAACGAGATCTGCCGCCAGACGCGGCCGCGGCTCACTTTGCTGCACCACATCAGCCTGTGGCGGGTGACTCAATATGACGTGCTCCGCAGGGTCCAGGCGGGATTCGATGGCCAGGTGGAGCTGGGCCAGGACAGGATGGAAATCCTGGTTGGAAACGAGGTACGGATTTTCCCTGCGGGCCCCCCGAAATCGGGGCAGGACCTGATCGTCAGCGACAGTCACTGAGGTTTCACATGATTCAACCAGCACGCACGCGTTTCTTCAAAGTCCTGGCGGCTTCGTTGGCCTTGTTGGCCGGCACCGTGGCCCAATCGCAGCCGGCGGACTATCCGTCCAAGCCGATCAAAATCGTGGTTCCAGCGGGCCCAGGCGGCGCGGCCGACATCCTGGCCAGGGCGCTCGCCGAGCGCATGGGCGCCAGCATGAAGGCCTCGATTGCCGTCGAAAACAAGGGCGGCGCGGGGGGCATCATCGGCGCAGATGCCGTGGCCAAGGCTGCGCCGGATGGCCATACCCTGCTGCTGACGTCCAACACGCTGGTGATCGCCACGAGCCTGATGAAGGCGCCCTATGACCCGCAAAAAGACTTTGCGCCCGTGGGTCTTGTGGCGACCGCCCCCAACATCATCGCGGCCGGACAGGATGCCAAGGTCAAGACACTGAGCGAGTTCATCGCACTGGCCAGGAAGTCGCCGGGCGCCATCACGTACGGATCTCCGGCGATCGGGTCCTCGGCGCATCTGACCATCGAGATGCTGGCCCGATCTGCGGACCTGCAGTTGACGCACGTGCCCTTCAAGGGGCCGCAGCAGGCGCTGATGGAAACCTTGTCTGGACGAGTCCCGCTGACGATCTCGGGTGTTTCAAACGTGCTGCCGCACATCGCCTCGGGAAAGCTCGTTCCCCTGGCCGTGACGGGAACGCGCCGGTCGCCGCTTGCGCCGACCGTTCCCACCTTGTCCGAATTGGGCATCAAGGACGTCAACATCACTTTGTGGTTCGGCCTTTTTGCGCCTGCAGGCACGCCCGCAGCTGCCCTGGCAAAGCTCAACGAAAACTTGAATGCAGCGCTCAGGAGCAACGAGATGGTGAGGCAATTGGCAGCCTTGGGCTTTGATCCTCTTGGAGGATCGAGCGCCGAGCTGGCGGAGACCGTGCGCCGGGACGAACCAGCGTTTGCCACTGTGGTGAAGTCCGCGGGCATCAAGGCAAACTGATCAACGCTTCCATCCGCACCTGAAGCGCAAGGACCCGCATGCACATGTCGAGCGCCGGCGTCAGCGCGCCTGCAACCAGTCCGCGAATTCCGCAAGGGTCAGGATGGGAACGTGAAACTGCTCGCGAACGGCCAGGACATCACCGTCACCATTGACCAGCGCATCGGCACGGCGGAGGGCGCCTCTCAAACCCCTGCCGACCGCTGACGATAGGGAAACACCGCAAAACGCAGCAGTGTGGGATCCCACACCGGCCGCGGAGCGTCACCCCGCGATATCGTCTTCCTCCAGGATCTCTGGCTTCCATCCGCGCGCAGACTCCTGC
>CAYQCZ010000770.1:0-1644 GCA_964415955.1 uncultured Verrucomicrobiota bacterium
GCGGTCGCCGTCAAGTTCGAGACAGACGATGCCGATTTCATCCGTGACGGAGGCCTGGCGGACGTTGCTCGTGACTTTGAACTTGTGACCGACCTCCCAGATAATCGGGCGGGTGATCAGCCGCGGCGGATACATCAGCCACAGGCGCGTCTGCTGCGGGCGGGGTGAGGCGGCCTTTTTGGTTTTTGCTTTGGCAGCCATATCAACCTCCTGCGATGGCGGGAATGATGCTCAGTTCGTCGCCGGCCTTGAGCGCGGTGTCCATGTTCTGGAGGAAACGGATGTCCTCCTCGTTCACATACACGTTCACAAAGCGGCGGATGGCTCCGTTCTCGTCCACGAGGCGTTCCTTGATGCCGGGGAACTTGTTCTGCAGCTCGGCGATGACGCTGCTGACGGTGCCGGGCGTGGCCTCGACGAGTTCCTCGTTGTTGGTGAGCTTGCGAAGCGGGGTTGGGATTCTGACTTTGACTGACATAATGCTTAAGCTGTGACTTTACCTTCGGCCTCCAGCATGGCCTCAAATTCGCGCAGGCTGGGTTTGATTTCCCGTGCTTTTCCGACGTGTCCCACGACGGCGTCCAGTGTCTTCAAACCGTTTCCAGTGATGCAAAGGACGACGGAATCTTCGGCAGGAATCTTGCCCTGGGCAATGAGTTTCTTGGCCACGCCCACGGTCACGCCGCCCGCCGTCTCGGTGAAGATGCCTTCGCACTCGGCGAGCAGCTTCATGCCCTCGCGGATTTCGTCGTCGGAGACGTCGTCGCTGCTGCCTCCAGTTTCCTTCATGACTTTCAGCGCATAGAAACCATCAGCAGGCGTGCCAATCGCGAGAGACTTGGCAATGGTGTTCGGCTTGACCGGCTTGAAGAAGTCCAGCCCGGCCTTGTGCGCCACGCTGATGGGGGAACAACCGGTGGCCTGCGCACCGTGAATGCGCCAGGGCGTTTCCTTCACGAGACCAATCTTCACGAGTTCCTGATAGGCCTTGTGCACCTTCGTGAGGAGCGAGCCGCTGGCCATCGGCAGGACCGTGTGTTGCGGAATGCGCCAGCCAAGCTGCTCGGTGACTTCAAAGCCGATGCTCTTGGAACCTTCGGCGTAGTAGGGGCGCATGTTCACATTCACAAAGGCCCAGCCGAACTTCCCGGCGATTTCCGCGCAGAGGCGGTTCACTTCGTCGTAGTGCCCTTTGATCCCGATGACGTTCGCGCCGTAAATGAGCGAATTGACGATCTTGCCCTGCTCCAGGTCGGCCGGGATGAAAACATAGGATTTGAGTCCGGCGGAAGCGGCATTGGCGGCGACGGAATTCGCCAAATTGCCTGTGGAGGCGCAGGCGACGGTCTCGAAGCCCAGTTCTTTAGAGCGGCTCAAGGCGACGCTGACCACGCGGTCCTTGAAGGACAGGGTGGGGTAGTTGACGGCGTCGTTCTTGATCCACAGTTCGCGGATGCCGAGGCGCTTGGCGAGGCGGTCCGCCTTGATGAGCGGCGTGTAGCCGACCTGCGTGCCCACAGTGGGCGCACCCGCGACGGGAAGCAGCTCGCGATAGCGCCACATGGTCTTCGGGCGGCTCTCGATGGAGGCGCGGGTGAGGGAGCCACGGATGGCCTCGTAATCATAGACGACTTCGAGCGGGCC
>CAYQCZ010000771.1:0-1295 GCA_964415955.1 uncultured Verrucomicrobiota bacterium
CACCCAACGCCAAGTTTGTTTGCGCCACATTGGGTGAGCATGACAAGAGTGCACCACTGTCCCAGAAGATGTTCGACTTTGTTGCGATGCCAGAGTTCAAAGATCAGGCGGCGGTATTTTATTCAAAGCCTGTGTCCACGGGAAGCAGCGGAAGTCACTACGGTGGCAGTGCGGAGACCTACATGAACGTAGGAGAAGGAATGGGCCAGGCGATGGTTGAACTACTTGCGAAATAAGAAACCAGGCCTGCTTGTGAAAAACCCGCATCCGCAAAATCATGAACGCAAAACCACACAAGCATCTTCCCGCCAACGGACTGCTCATTGCCGCTATCACGGGCATGCTTTTCACGGGTGTTCATGCCCGCACATGGACCAGTGCCGACGGCACCAGGACCTTCGAAGGTGAAATCAAGTCATACGATCCCAGGATCGCAGTGGTCACCGTGGCTCTGACCAACGGCAAGGTCATCCATTTCGAGCAGGACAAGCTGTCCGCTGCGGACATTGCCTACCTCAAGGACTACTACGAGGAAAACCGCAACAAGCCGGCTGCTCCGTCGGCAGCCGCTCTGAATGTGAAAGACATTCCAAATGCCTGGCCTCCCACGGACGAAAAGCCATACAACGGCAAGAGACTGGAATCCGATTTCTCAACGGCCTTGAAAACTCTGGAAAGGGAAATCTCCCGCGATCTCCCCAAGGTTGGCACCTCCGGCTTCGAAGCTCTTGAAAACGCAGCCAAGGCGGCCGCCGAAGCATCAGCCAAGGCGGAAGCCGCGCAAAAGGACCTCGGCCAGATCGCCGGGGCGAAGGCTTTGATCGACCACGCCAAAGGCAAATGGATCGGCGGCGCGAACAAGAACATCGCCGCCGCCGAGGCAGCTCTCAAGAACGCGAAAACCCCCGCCGAAAAACAAGCCGCCGAAAGTCAGCTCGCCGCCGCGCAGAAAAACCTCGCTGAAGGCGAGGCCGCCCTCAAGGAACGCACGGCGGCCTATGAAAAAGCCAGGGCCAACGAGCCGGCCTTCAAACGCGCCCATGAACAGGCGCAGGCAGCGCTGGCCCAAGCCCAAGCCCGCGAAAGCGATGCCGCCAAAAAACTGATCGGCTCCCTCAGTTCGTTCCTCTCCAGCTCCTCCCTCGACGGCAAACTCGCCAAGGCCTTTGTGCTCACCGCCGCCACCCCGGGTGGACTCGCCGACTTCGCCGAAAAAAGCTCCGAAAACGTCGCAGCCGTCCAACAGCTCCTTGCAGATGAGTCCTTGATGATCGAGATGATGGAAGCCGGTGGCG
>CAYQCZ010000771.1:1305-1643 GCA_964415955.1 uncultured Verrucomicrobiota bacterium
CAGTTCGAAGAGTGGAGTGAGTGTAACTTGCTAGAAGATTTTCTTCGTCATCCAGAAAGTCAGCCCGCAGGCGAAGGACGGGGTGTTGCGCCGTCTCGCCCTGGCCACCAGCCTCGAACACGCGCGCCCCATCAAACAGAACAACAGCCCCAACGTCGCGGATCAATCCGCACACGTCCACCCGGTGAAGCGCTATCTGCATTACGAAAAAGCCTTCCTAGCCGGCGAGCTGGACCCCGCCTTCAAAAGTCTCACCGCATGGGAAATGCGCTTTGTCGTGAACAGCGAGGACCCCGACGAAATCCTCGCCTGGGGACGCGAAATGCTCCGCACCTACC
>CAYQCZ010000772.1:0-467 GCA_964415955.1 uncultured Verrucomicrobiota bacterium
TGATCCGAAGATTGCATTGGAGGAAGCGAAGGCGTGGCCATATCCGATCAAGGGGTATGGCTCGTATGACGAGATGATCGAAGCGAACGCGACCGCGCCGGAAAGCGAGAAGCTCGACTACATCCTGATCGTGACACCGAACTTCGTGCACTACGATCCTGCGATGAAGGCGATGAAGGCGGGCATCGGCGTGTTTTGTGAAAAGCCGCTGTGCTTGAACCGCAAGGAGGCGGATGCGTTGGTGAAGACCTCGCGCAAGCTGAATGTTCCCTTTGCCGTGGCGCACACGTATCTTGGTCACTGGACCAGCCGGTTAAGCCGCTACATTGTCCGCAGTGGGTTGCTCGGCGACGTGCGCTGGGTGGACAGCCACTACATCCAGGGCTGGTTGGCATCGAAGCTCGAAGCCACCGGCCAGCAGCAAGCCGCATGGCGAGTCGATCCCAAGCGCGCCGGCGGATCCGGCT
>CAYQCZ010000772.1:477-1636 GCA_964415955.1 uncultured Verrucomicrobiota bacterium
TGCGCTACGTCACCGGATTGGAAATCGAGGAACTTTCCGCGCAGATGGAAACCTTCGTGCAGGGCCGGATGTTGGACGACCACTTCACCATCTACTGCCGCCTCAACAAGGGAGCGCGTGCGATGGTGCGCGCCTCGCAGATCTGCATCGGCCACAAGAACGATCTCGGCATTACGGTGGCCGGTTCCAAGGGCACGTTGGTTTGGAAACAGGAGGATCCGGAGAAAATCGTGATCCATCTGCCCAACCAGCCCGACCGCGTCTATTGGCGCGGCGCGGTGACTCCGGGAGATGGGTTTTTGCCAAAGAGCGTGCCGGCCGACCTGATGGCCGAGCCGACGATTCCGGCGGGACACCCGGAGGCGTTCCATGATGCCTTCGCACGCCTGCACCGCAGCTTCGAGGCGGATGTCCGCAAGTGGAAGGCCGGGAAGAAGTTCCAGTCCGATGGTTCCAAGTATGCGAACGTCGAGGACGGTTGGATGGGCATAGCGTTCATCGATACCTGCCTCAAGAGCGCAGCGAAGAACGGTGCCTGGACGAAGATGCCGAAGATGGTCTGAGCCCGCTTTCCGGACATGTCATGGTTTCATCATGCCTCCCGCCGCCGCAAGTGGTTGGCGGGAGTGTCCGGAGGGGCAGATTCGGTGGCTCTGCTGCACAAGCTGCATGAGGCCGGCTTTGCGCGCGTGGTGGTGTGTCATGTGAACCACGGTCTGCGCGGTGCCGAGTCGGGCGGAGATGCCAGATTCGTGCGCATGCTGGCGAAGCGGCTTGGCTATGTGTGTGAAGTCGGTCGGGCGGATGTGCGCGGGCGGATGGCGGAGGCGCGGGAGTCGATGGAAACGGCTGCGCGGGCGTTGCGCTGGGAGTTTTTTTCCAGCATGGCGCGCAAGCACCGGTGTCGTTCGGTTTTGTTAGGTCACCATGCGGATGACCAGGCGGAGACCGTGTTGTGGAACCTGCTGCGCGGGTCGCATCGGTTGCGTGGCATGGAGGAGGAGAAGGAGGTTGTCGTTTCCGGGGTGGATCTGGTGCTGGTGCGGCCGCTGCTGGAGGAGCGTCACGCGGATCTGGTGGAGTGGCTGGAAAGCCGGAGATTGAAGTGGCGGGAGGATCCGTCGAACCGCGGGCCGGTGGCGGTTCGCAACCGGTTGCG
>CAYQCZ010000773.1:0-1632 GCA_964415955.1 uncultured Verrucomicrobiota bacterium
CGACGCTCGGCCTGAGCAACACGATCGCCTTCACGAACATTGACGACCGCAACACGTTCCCCGCCCTGCGCGTGTGGGGCACGATCGGGTGGATCGTGGCAGGCTTGATTGTGGGTGGCATGGGATGGTCCAGCAGCCCGAAGATTTTCACCCTGGCCGCCGTGTCATCGATCCTGCTCGGGGTGGTCAGCTTCTTCCTGCCGGCCACACCTCCGCCCGCGCGCAACCAACCGGTGAATCTGAAGGCCCTGCTGATGGTGGACGCCTTCCGCCTGATGACAAACGTGCCGTTTCTGGTCTTCATGGCCTGCTCGACGCTCATCTGCATCCCTCTGGCCTACTACTACGCCTTCACCTCGAATTTCCTGCCGCACATCGGGTTCAAGGCTGCGGGCTCCACAATGACCATCGGGCAGATGTCGGAGATATTCTTCATGCTGTTGATCCCGTTCTTCTTCCGGAAGCTGGGCGTCAAGATGATGATCCTGGTGGGCATGCTGGCATGGGTCGCGCGATACGCGCTGTTTGCTTTTGGAGCCACGGAACAGGCCGTCTGGATGATTCTGCTGGGCGTGGTCCTGCACGGCATCTGTTATGACTTCTTCTTTGTCACCGGTTTCATTTATACGGACCAGAAGGCGCCGCCCGAAGTCCGGGGACAGGCGCAGTCCATGCTCGTGTTTTTCACCCAGGGGGTCGGCATGTATTTCGGCTACAAGGTGGCGGGGGCCAGATTTGGATCGACCATGACCCATGCCGATGACTTGAGCAAAGCGATCCCGTCCGAAACGTTCACCTTCTGGGAGTCGTTCGGAAAAATGTTCGCCGCGGAGACCCCTTCCGTTCCCGGCACCCTGCTCCAGGATGCCATGGTCCAGTGGAAGGAATTCTGGTTGTTCCCCTGCTACATGGCCGCCGCCATCATGATCCTTTTCGCCCTGACCTTCTGGGAAAAGAAGGACGGCACTTCTTCCAAGTAAGCACAGCCCGCTGAACCTCATGAACCGCCGACAATTCCTCCAGCACATCGCCGCCGCCGCCGGTGCATCCATCACCGGTTGCTCCACGGGAGGCTTTTCCTCAGGACCCCGTTTCAAGATTTCACTGGCTCAATGGTCCCTTCACCGGGCCATCCGTGACGAGAAACGGCTGACCAACCTGGATTTCCCGGTCGTCGCACGGCGCGACTTCGGCATCGAGGCCGTGGAATATGTGAACCAGTTCTGGATGGACAAGGCCCGCGACCTCAATTACCTGGCGGACCTGAAGAGCCGCTGCGATGGCGAAGGCGTCCGCAGTGTGTTGATCATGTGCGACCGCGAGGGAAACCTGGGCGACCCGGACGATGCACAACGCAGGAAGGCCGTTGAAAACCATCACAAATGGGTCGAGGCCGCGCGTCATCTCGGGTGCCACTCCATCCGCGTGAACGCCGCCACCGGCAACAAGGGCACCTATGAGGAACAACAGAAGCGCGCCGCCGAGGGATTGCGCCAGCTCTCCGAATTTGCCGCTCCCTTCAAGATCCATGTGATCGTCGAAAACCACGGCGGACTGTCCTCGAACGGCGCCTGGCTGGCCGGCGTCATGCGCATGGTCAGCCTCCCCAACTGCGGCACGCTGCCGGACTTC
>CAYQCZ010000774.1:0-1008 GCA_964415955.1 uncultured Verrucomicrobiota bacterium
TCACCCGCGATCCGGTCGAAGATCGCCGCGCGGGCGAGGTTGTTGTTGCCCCGCCCAGGCGGCGGAATGAAGACCTGCCGCTCGTTCCTGGATCGCAGCCGGCGCGCGTTGCGGCGCAGCGACCGGCAAACGGCCATGGCCTCGAACTCGTGCGCCGTGAAGACGATCTGTCGCCGGTCGGTCATGCCCGCTTGCCCACGACCAGCAGCGCGACGGGCAGCCAGACGCCGCGCTCGGCGCCATCGGGCAGGAACGCCGCCCGGTCGATGGGCGGCAGGCGCGGCAGGGCCGTGATGGCCCCTTCCTTGCCGGCCACCGCGCGGAGCGCCGGCGGATAGCCCGGCGGCACGGCGGGGCAGCGCGCGCGCATCCCGCGCTTGAGTGTGCGTCGGCTCATTGCGCGGCCTCCCGCACCATGCCGACGCGCTTGGCGTAGCCGTTGAGCGCGGCCAGCACGGCCGGCTCGATGGCCACGGCCCCAGGGGCGTCGTGGCTGCCGACATGCAGCCAGAGTTGATAGCCGTCGAACGAGGCATAAACGCCATCGCCAAGGTAGGTCGGCGCCGGCAGTTCGGGGCGGGCTGACATTATGCTGTCTCCTTCTTCGGGGGCGGCATCTTGACGCCCCACTTCTTCGCGAAACGCTCGGCGCCGGCGCGGTCGGTCGTCCGGCCGTGGGTGGTGGGGTAGCGCAGGCGCGAGCCGGGGTGCTTGCGGTCCACGGTCCAGTAGATGCGGAAGTTGTCCGGCCCCAGCGCGCGGATCGCGTGGCTGTGGGCACCGCCCTTGATGAGCGAGGGCATCAGAGCGCCCCCAGCGCCCGCAGCGCGGCGGTGATCCGCTCGGCCGGGCCTTCCCAATATTCGACCCGCCCGATGTCACGCAAAAACGCATGTTCCGGCCCGACGCCCGGATAGTCGAGGCCGGCCGAGATCGAATGCGCCTCTGTGATCTGCCCGTCCGCATCCTGCAAAAGATAGGTCCGGTTGCCATGCAGCACCCCTGGCC
>CAYQCZ010000774.1:1018-1629 GCA_964415955.1 uncultured Verrucomicrobiota bacterium
TCGACCCGCCCGATGTCGCCGCGCTCGGTCCTGATGTTCAGGATTTCGGCGATCAGCGTGCAGGTGTTGGCCCGCAAGGCTTCGAGTTCTGCCTCGGCCTTGTCCAGCCGGGCGGCCAGCCCCGTGATGACGTGCGGAGGCTTGGATGTCTTGGCCATCAGAGCGTCCTTCCCGTCTTGCCGGCGCGCCACCATGGCAGCCGGCTGTGATCGTCCACACGCTCGCCGAAGCGGGCGTCGTCGTCGCTGCCGTCATCGAGGCCGTCGAGGAAGGCGTTGTGCTTGGAGGCGCGGCGGCCTCGCCCGAAGGCGAAGTCGCGCTGGTCGCCGCCGGGCGCGCGGCGCGGCGCGGCGCGGCGCTCTTGGAAGGTCAGCATGCCGCCCCAGGCCGAGGCATAGGCGTCGTGCCGGTCCTGCTCGCGCACGGCGCCCTTGAAGTTGCCGTAGCCCAGCGTCTCGACGTGCGCGGCCAGCGCCTTGCCGATCACGCCGCGCGGCACGAGCGCCCGGTAGGCATAGTCGCGGTCTGGCGTGTGCTTGGTCTTGGCGGCGGGGAAGACCCGCTCGATGTCGCCCTTGGCGCGGGCGCGGACCATGAGCAGGTTCTTGTTC
>CAYQCZ010000775.1:0-1626 GCA_964415955.1 uncultured Verrucomicrobiota bacterium
CACGCCGAGAGGTCTTCATCCGGCCGGCGGATCTGGCCGGGATTGGGCGGCGGCGTACCGGGCAGGATTTCCATGCGCTTCTGTTCACGTTGGAACTGCGTGTCGAATGCCTGCGCCTTTTCCAAGATACGCTTCACCACTTCGGGATGGTCGGCGGCGAGATCTTTGGTTTCACCGGGATCGGCGGCGAGATCGTAGAGCATGGGCTTGGGCCAGAGGCGGTGCTGACGCTCGAAGAGCATCGGTTGATGCACGAACCACAGACTGGGCGGCACGGGCGAGGGATATTCCGCGATGGGCACGAACAGCTTCCAACGATCCTCGCGGACGGCCTGCAATTGCACGCCGAAGTAGTGGCGGAAGGTGCGCGGCGGAGTTTTCTCAGCACCGGTCAACAGCGGCAATATGTCGGTGCCGTCGAGCGTCAGGTTGGGTGGGATTTGACCGCCGGCGAGTTTCACGAAGGTGGGCCACCAATCCATCATGGATGTGGGCGAAGATACTTCACGCCCGGCAGTGATCTTGGCGGGCCAACGGACGACACACGGAACACGCACGCCGCCTTCGAACGTTGTCCCCTTACCAGCGCGCAGATTGCCGTTGTTACCACCGAAATCGTGACCGGGGAAACGGCTGTTGGCTTTGGCCTTTGCTTTCGCCTTGGGATTTGGGTTGGAGAATTTCAAGGCGGCACCGTTATCCGAGGTGAAGACGACGATGGTGTTCTGATCGAGCTTCAATTCCTTCAACGTATCCAGGATGACCCCGGTGCTGTGGTCGAGCTCTTCGATGACATCGCCATAGAGGCCGCCCTTTGATTTACCCGCGAACTCAGCGGAGGAGTATTGCGGGATATGTGGCATGGTGTGCGGCAGGTAGAGGAAGAACGGGCGATCGCGATGCTGGCGGATGAACTGCACGGCTCGCTCGGTGTAACGGCGCGTAAGCGTGGATTGATCCACTGGCGCTTCGACGATCTTATTGCCGTCCATGAGCGGCAACGGCTCGACGCCGAAGATCTGGATGAACGGTTCGCCGACAGGCCATTCATTGGAATCATTGCTGTAAGGCAGGCCAAAAAACTCATCGAAGCCCTGTTGTTGCGGACGCAGCACCTTGTCCCAGCCGAGGTGCCATTTACCGATGCAAGCGGTGGCGTAGTCCCGGGCTTTCAAGGCTTCCGCGAGAGTGATCTCTTCCGGCGGCAATCCGGTGTGTTCCGTTGGGAAGAGGACATAAGGCACGCCGCAACGCGCGGGGAGACGCCCGGTGAGCAAGGCCGCACGCGAAGGGCTGCAAAACGGCGAGGCGGAATAGTAGTCGGTGAAGCGGATGCCCTCTTTCGCCAGCCGGTCGATGCGCGGAGTCGCGATGGTGGTAGAGCCGTAGCAACTGAGGTCGCCGTAACCGAGATCGTCCGCGAGGATGAAAATGATGTTCGGTGAGGCGGCCTGCAGACGGCTGCTGAACAGCAGAAGCAATAGCAACAGGCCAAGCCGTAGTGAAGGGAGTTTCATGGGACCACTCCAGATGAACGAATAAGGAGGGTTAAAGCAAGTTGGTTTCTTGTGGGAGGGTTTTCAGGGAAGCCCCGTCTAATCCGTATGAGTGCGAGATTTGATGTGA
>CAYQCZ010000776.1:0-1621 GCA_964415955.1 uncultured Verrucomicrobiota bacterium
AGGGCCCTCAATGCCTTCCGTGAAGTCGTGGGCGGCGAGGACCGAGCCGACGTAGAGGGACTTCGAGGGCTTCGGGCGTGGATGGGAGCAACCCACGAGCACGGAGAGGAGCACCGTGAGCAGGAATCCCGCCTGGCCAAGCGCGGGTTCCGCCGCCTCGGTCCCCGAATTGGTAAAGAAGGCGGTATCGGCAAAAGTATGTTCGACCATCAGATCGGCCAGTTTCTGCTGCGCCGGGATCTGGTAAAGGTTTGACACATGCCACAGCTTGCCCGCCTGTTCGGTCAGCGCCGCAACCAGATCGGGGTTGGCATGGCCCAGTGCATTCACGGCGATGCCCGCGCCGAAATCGACGAAACGGCGCCCGTCATCGGTTTCAAGCCAGGAACCCGTACCCTGAACAAAGGTCAGGGGGGCGCGGTTGTAGGTGGGCAGGATCGAAGGGATCATGGCAAGAGTCCTGAGCAATAAGCCCCTTTCGTGCCGAAGCGGCGGGGCCAAGTCAACGATGATGGGCGGAAAGGACCAGAGGGCCGGCAGTTGGGCACGCAAAACACAGCGCACCCTGCGACAAAGATGTCAGCTTCGGCGTCGGATGACGCAATATGCCCGGGTTGTGTCCATGATCCGTGCTTAGGGCCAATCGCACGAGATGGAAAGCTTGGTTTTGGGCCCGTGTCGAAAAATGCCCGATCTGTGGCAGACCGCGCGTGTTCGCTGGCTTTCAGCGGCGATGCGGGTTGATCTTCGGCAGGTGCGGTTGTATCTCGGTGCGTCACGGCCATCTTGGGCCGAAAGAACCTATGGCGCGGTGCAGTCAGGTCCACGGGTGATCCTGCGCTGCATCGTCTTGCATCTGGGCACCTTGCCCTGGAGGAACGCATGTCCTGGACAGATGAGCGCGTTGAAACGCTCAAACGCATGTGGACCGAGGGCCAGTCGGCCAGCCAGATCGCCAAGGAACTTGGCGGCGTGACCCGCAACGCGGTGATCGGCAAGGTGCATCGTCTGGGTCTGTCGAACCGCGTGGGGGGCGTGCCCGGACCTGCGACGACGCCTAGCGTTGCGGGCGGTGGCGTGGCTGCTGCTGCCATGGGCCTGGCCGGTGCCGGGCGCACCGCACCGCTGCGCGACAGGGTGGACGTGGCGGATGACATGGATGATGACACCGAGGAAGAGGTGGCAACACCAGTCGCCGCCGACCCCGACCTGATGGCGCGGGGTTCATGACGAAGGAATGGGGTAAATCCCAAATCCAAAGCTCCAGAGAAATTCCAAATGGGAGAAAAATCGAATGGCGGGGAAATAGAGAGAACGAGGACGAAAGGTAAGATATGGGGATACCAGTCATAACGGTGGAGCAGATGCGGCAGTGGGAGGAGGCGTCCTGGCTGGCCGGGCGACGTCAGGAGGAGGTCATCGCGCAAGTGGGGAAGCTGCTGGCGCAACGGGTGCTGGAACTGACACAGCCGGGGGAGGCGGTTTTCATTTTGGCGGGCAAGGGGAACAATGGTGCGGATGCGCGAGCTGCGGAGACGCATCTGCTGGAGCGGCGGGTGTGGATGCTCAAGGTATTGGAGCCGTTGCCAGCCATGGGAAAAATCCTGGAGTTATTGGGGCG
>CAYQCZ010000777.1:0-1032 GCA_964415955.1 uncultured Verrucomicrobiota bacterium
CCCCCTTTATTCAGCGGCTCCCTAAGGGGCTGGGGACGTTCCGGGGAATGCGCCCTTCCTGGGCGCAGGCATGTGACAGAAGAAGCCGTCCTGGGGGACACCATCCGCATGGCAAGGGCGTGTTTCTGCGGCCAGGATGGCCGCACGCCGTCAATCATCCTTCAAAATGCGCCCGTGGGGAATGGACACCGCGCGAACGGCCCCGTTCATCCCCGCAGTCAGAAGTCCGGCATCCGGGGTCGGGCACCGGGGGAGGTCTTCTGCCATGCAAAGGCGGACTGGCAGTTCAAGAGTCCGGAGAGGTGCTGCCAGAGCTGGTGGCGAGCGTTTCAGCAAGGGGCGGAAACCACATTCCGGGCTTGCGACACATTTCCTCCACTGGCGATACTGCACACCAAGCAAACGGCATTTAACATCTCACCCACAGGAACATGAAAAACGTCCGTCTCGGAATCGTTGGCCTTGGCAACATCGGCAAGTTTCACACCGGCTACCTGCTGGACAACAAAATCTCCCGCTGCCAGCTCACGGCGGTGAGCGATGCCTATGCGCCCAGTCTGAAGGCTTTCGAGGGCAGGCCCGGCTTGAAGACCTTTGCCAGCTGCGAGGAGATGATCCGGTCCGGCGAGATCGACGCCATCGTGATTGCGACGCCGCATTATCTCCACACCACGATCGGCATGGACGCCCTGGAAAACGGGCTCCATGTCATGGTGGAGAAGCCCATTTCCGCCCACAAGGCCGATGCCGAGCGTCTGATTGCCACAGCGCAGAAGCATCCGAAGCAAGTCTTCGCCGGCATGTTCCAGATGCGCGTGGAACCCCGTTATCTCAAGATTCGCAGGCTGCTGGAAAGCGGCGAGCTGGGCGCCTTCACCCGGGTGAACTGGGTGATCACAGACTGGTTCCGCACAGAGGCCTATTACGCCAGCGGCGGATGGCGCGCCACCTGGAAGGGCGAGGGCGGCGGCGTGCTGCTGAACCAATGCCTGCACAATTTGGATGTGATCGCCTGGCTGCTCGGCATGCCCG
>CAYQCZ010000777.1:1042-1617 GCA_964415955.1 uncultured Verrucomicrobiota bacterium
GCACCAGCTCGACATGCTCCAATGGCTCTGCGGCATGCCCGCACGAGTGCGCGGCTTCTGCCAGATCGGCCGTTTCCACAACATCGAGGTCGAGGACGATGTCACCTGCTACATGGAATGGGCCAACGGTGCGTCGGGCGTGTTTCTCTCCTCCACCGGTGAGGCCCCCGGAACCAACCGCTTCGAGCTGGTCGGCACGCGCGGCAAGCTGGTGGTCGAGAACAACAAGATGCATTTCACCCGCAATGACGCCGACATGGTGGAGTTCTGCCGCACTGCAAAAAGCGGCTTCGCCAGGCCCGAAGTCTGGAACGTGGACATCCCGTTTGACGCCGCCAGCAACCCGCACGGCATTCTCATGCAGAACTTCGTCGATGCCATCCTCGATGGCACGCCCCTGATCGCGCCGGGCGCCGAAGGCATGGGCTCGGTGGAACTGGCCAACGTGCTGCTGTATTCCTCGCTCATCAGCCAGACAATCGAACTGCCCATGGACAGCGCCGCGTGGGAGAAGAAACTTCAGGAGCTGATCGCCAGTTCCCGCCACGAGAAGAAGGTGGTTCAAACAACGGCCG
>CAYQCZ010000778.1:0-1606 GCA_964415955.1 uncultured Verrucomicrobiota bacterium
GAGCAAGCCGCAACACTCCAAACAGGTCAAAAGTCGTCAGGCACATTCACTTTGTCGGTTTTGAAGGATAGAACTGTTTTTCGAAAGGCCGGATTGGACTCCCGGAGAAACCAGTCCATTGAGCACCATTTGTATTGTTCGGCTGCGCGAACGATTCCGTGTTTGACGGGGTTCGAGTGAACGTAATTCAAGCGCGCGAGGTAGCTTCGCTGGTAGGTCAGGCATGTATCCCAGTAATTGAACCAGACCTTTCGTCCGGGTTGGCCGTCCTGCTTGTTTATCCACAGGGCCGTTCGTGAATGGGTCGCCCGAATCAGATCCGGGAGCGACGATGCCTGGTCAGGCGCGCGTGCAACGATGTGGTAGTGATTGGTGAATACGGCCCACGCTTCGAGCGTCCAGCCAAGTTGTTGGGATTCCTCGTGGATGGTGGCGAGCAAATAACCGAGCGCTTCGGGCGAGGAGAATAGTTGGGCTTTGTGGTGTGTCGCGGCAGTGACCATATAGATTCCGTTTGGGATGAACTGGTGGGGTGGCGCGTGATGCCATGGATTGCGGTCAGTCGTGGAATTCATGAGATCCCAACCAAAGGATACTGAACGGGTATTTTGATGGTTTCTGACAATGAAATGAAAGCGGCGGCGAGCCGCCGCACTCCAAAGTATTGAGCGCGGCGGAATGTAGACGTTACACTGTGCGCCTGCCGGATTGGGGAGGCAGGAACAGGGAGCGATGGACGACCGATGGCGAAGATTCGCTTTGAGGGTGAGGAGAAGGAACTGGCGGACGGATCCAAGGTGCTGGAAACGTGTGAGGCGCTGGGGATGCCGTTCGGTTGCACGGACGGGCTGTGCGGGACGTGCCGGTGCACGGTGGTCAGCGGGATGGAGAACTTGAAGCCGCTGAACGAGAAGGAAGAAGACATGGACCTCGGGCCGGACGAGCGGCTGGCGTGCCAGTGTGTGATAACGGGGGGGCTGGTCGAGTTTGAGGTTGGATGAGGGGGTTGGTTGAGGGGTTGTGAACGAGGTGGAATGAGGTTTTTGGGTTGGGTCCGATGCGCCGCCGTGATGGCGGCGTGTGTTTTTTCGGGCGATGCGTTCGCCGCCGAATTCGATTTGCTTATCGTTGGCGGGCACGTGTTCGATGGGTCGGGATCGCCTGCGGAGCGCGCGGACATCGGCGTGCGCGGCGATCGGATCGCGGCGATTGGGGACCTTTCGGCGGCGACCGCCCTGCGCACGATCGATGCGCAGGGGCTCACGGTCGTTCCGGGATTCATCGACCTGCACAGTCATGCGGACGGCGGCGGTGAGAGCGGCGGGTTACGATCGAACGATCCGGTCCGGCGCGCGGCGCCGAATCTGGTGACGCAGTGCATCACGACGGTGGTCGTGAACCAGGACGGCCGCAGCCTGATCGATATCCGGCGGCAACGGGAGCAATTGGAGGACGCCGGGATCGGTCTGAACACGGTCTTGATGGTGGGCCACAACACGATTCGCCGCGAAGTGATGGGCACCGAGAACCGCGCGCCCACGGCGGCGGAACTCACAAAAATGAAAGCGATGGTCGCGCAGGGCATGCGCGAAGGCGCGTTCGGGAT
>CAYQCZ010000779.1:0-1604 GCA_964415955.1 uncultured Verrucomicrobiota bacterium
ATTTTTCACTTACACGTGTCTCCCTGATGGCAAAATAAGGTTAGCCCTTAAGCTAACAGGCCGCAATACCATTATTGAGAATCGTTATTCGAACTCAAGCAACACGTCTTGGCTGGCGTTGACGCTTCGGCAATCAAGGCACCAACTAATGGCACTTAACCGCTAGGCGACAACGACCTTCTTCCATGGTCCGGTGATGGCCAAAGTCATCCCCGCCTTTTGGATGTTGACGAACAGGGTCGTCCCATCTGGCGAAAATGCTACCCCGGCAAACTCAGAGGCGATATACGGTGAACACCCCAGCTTGTAGATCTCTCCCTGCGGCGTCACGCCCACCAGGAACTGGTCCCCTTTCCCGTCCTCACAAATCACCAGGTCGCCCCAAGGTGAGACCGTCAGGTTATCGGCGTTATCCACCAGCGCATCATCATTCGGCTCGATGAACAATTCCACTTCACCCGGTGCTTCCTTCTCGCGCTTGTTGCCCTCGTACGGACTCGGTCTATAGCGCCAGATCTGGCCCTTCTGATTTTTCCCGCCGCTGGTGCAGGCAAAGTAGATCTCCCCGTTCCCATACCACATGCCCTCACCGCGCGCAAAACGGGCCGCGCCCAGATTGAACCCGCGATAACGCAGGTCATCCATGCGGCCATCCACGTTCTCGATATCCACCCAACGCACCGCGAAACGCTGGCCGACTGGCACCGTCGCCTCTTTCCAGTTCCGCGTATCAATGCTCTTTTGGTCCACGAATACGAGCGCCTGCAAATGCCCGCCCTTGGCCAGCTTCCCCGCTTCAGTCGGGATGAACCGGTAGATCAAACTGTCCGGCCGGTCCTCGGTCTCATAGACGATGCCTGATTGCGGGTCCACCGCGATGGCCTCGTGATTGAACCGTCCCATCGCCTTCAGCGGGATCGGGTCTGCCAGCATCGGCGTCGCGGAAGCGGGCACTTCGAAATTGAACCCGTGGTGCTTGGCCAACTGCTGACCGGCCAGCTCCACCGTCTCCTCGCACGTGATCCAAGTGTTCCAGGGCGTGGGACCGCCCGCGCAATTGCGCAATGTACCGGCCAGGCTCAGATACTGACGCACCACGGCTTGCGTGCGCGTATTGAAGACCACTGTGCTCGTACCGCCCTGGCAAGGTATGTCTCCGCGCCCTGCATCATAGAAGCGATCATTCGCCAGTTTGCTGCGCAGTTTGAAATCCTTGCCGAAAGCGCCGTTGGCCGCACTCGCCGTTGTGCCCACTTCATGATTGCGGATCAGGATGGTCAACCCGTTCGGCCCGGCGAACGTCGCCATGCCATCCGGTACCGCAGGCACCAACAAACCATCGGCCATTTCATCGCCCGCGCGCGAGATGGTGGAGTAATTGAAGCCTTTGGGCAGATCGAGGATCTTGTTCGTATCGGGCAACAGAGCACCGTAGCCCACTTTCTTGGCGGATGCCTTGGAGGCCGTGCTGCATCCCGTCGCAAACATCTGCAAGCCCGCAAAGCCGACGGCATACGCCGCTGCCGTCTGGAGAAAACGCCGCCGTGAAGCCGTGTGTTTCATGATTTGAGCCCTTAACTGCGCCAAGTGAGCACCTTGTCTTT
>CAYQCZ010000780.1:0-1603 GCA_964415955.1 uncultured Verrucomicrobiota bacterium
GATCACGGGGGTGCTTGAAGCTCTGCGCACCTTTTTCCCGTGCCCGCTTGGCCGATTCCACGACCGGGGAGAGCCAGCGGCGCGTCGTGAAATTCGGCAGAAACGCATAGCTCTGTTGCATCGGCCATCGAACTCGATGGCTGGTGCGATGCGCGCTAGCGTTTGGGGCGGCGGGGCTTGTCCGTCTGCTTGGCCTTTATGGACTGCACCTCTTTTGCCTTGGCTTCCAGCTCGTCGATCTCGGCGTTCATTTCGGCATGCATCGCATCCCATCCGCCGATGCCCATCAGCACGCGGTCGGCGTGTTTGATGGTGTTCACATGCCCATAGTGTTGTTCGATCATCTTGACAGAGGTGCCCATCTGCTGGGCGAGGATATAGACATCCACCCCGGCGGAGAGCCGGAGCGTGGCGTAGGTATGGCGGAAGCAATAGGTCGTGCGGGGAATGCCGCTCGGGCCTTCGCGGAGGTCGGTGTATTTCAATAACTCTTCGACGGTATCGCGATAGAGCCATTTGGCGGGTTTACCGTTGATAATCGTAAACACATGATCGTCGGGCTTGGTCGCCTTGGAAAGCTCGCGCACCCGATCAAGATATTTTGCGACACTGACCGGGGCAATCAGCTTGCGTGTTTTGCCCTTGCCCTGAACGTAGAGGACAAGGATTTCCTGTCCGTCTTTGTCTTTTGCGGTGGTGATGTCCCGCCAGCGTAAGTTCTTCGCTTCTGGCGGGCGCATCCCCGTGTTGCACATGATGAGAATGAAATTGTAGCAAATCTGGCGATACCAGACGCCTGGCGGCGTGGTCGCCTCCTTCATCCATTTGCGGCCTTTGGTGTGGAGTTTGCGGTATTCTTCCAGCGTGAACTCGTCGCGCCGGTTCGATTTGAGCTTCGGCATGCCCTCAAAGCGATGATGCGCGGGCACGTATCGCTTGCCGATGGCGAAATTCATGATGGCTGCGAAAATGGTCATCTCGATGCGGATGGTGGAATCGCTGATGACGCTCTTGCGACGGCCTTCGCCATTTTCCCGCCGCCACAGCGGATATTCCGACCAGCGGTCTTGCGTAATCAGATGAATCTGTGTGCTGCCGACATAAGCCTTAAGGGGGCCGTCGATCTTGCTTCTTATATTTTTGCAGCGGGCTTGGCTGACCTCGCCCGCGTTGGCGCGGCGCTGTTGGGCGTCGGCATATTCCTCCGCCACCTGTGAGAAGGGACGGTTGAATACGGGAACATCGTGCTTCACCCGAAAGCGGATATCGGCGTACTCGTCCATCGCGCGGTCGCGCGCCGTCTGCCGATCCGCCGTGCGCAGCGAGATCGTCTTGTAGCGGTCTTCGTTCTGGATTCTGATCCGGCAGTAATAGCTGTCGTGCCCGACATCACCACGTCGGAAGATGATAAGGCCCGGCTTGATCTGCTCTTTGTCGAGGATGAAACTCATTTCTCCGCTTCCCACTGTGCAGAAACTGTGCAGATTGGCGGCGTAAGTGGTTGATTTGCCGCACCTGTGTAGGTTCTGTGTGGGTCATTGTAGCAAAAAATGTTGTTTATTTGTAGTGGTTTGTTATGATCCCTTCACCCGCTCAATCCCCT
>CAYQCZ010000781.1:0-1602 GCA_964415955.1 uncultured Verrucomicrobiota bacterium
TCCAGGCCGGGCGAAAGTTTTTCAGTTCCGTCCTCGCCCGCCGCTTCGAGCGGCTCAGTTCACATTCACTTAGCCGGGGGGGCACGCTTGGCAAGAAGCTCGCGTTGCTGACTTCGCGTGAGATGGAAGTGCTGCAACTGATTGCCGAGGGCAAAGCCAACAAGCAGACAGCGGCTGAACTTGGCATCGGCATGAAGACCGTGGAGAAGCACCGGGAACATCTGATGGAGAAGCTGGACATCCATGACACTGCGGGCCTCACCCGCTATGCCATCAGCGCCGGTATCATCGAGAGCAGCGTCCAGTTGACTATCGCCAACCCGCATCGCACGGGCCCGACAGGCTGATCGCTAACGCCGGAGCCGGGGTTTTTTCCGGAAGAACGCCACCCGGCCGGTGGTGTTGGAGGTGTAATCCATTAAATACTTGGCCGCTGCTTGCTGGCAGAATTCATCATCTGTTTTGAACAGGAAGTGGACCAGGTTGATCTCCCGCACCCCGGCCAGCGCGCCGATGACCAGGCTGCGCCAATTGGCGGAGACACAACTGATCTGTAACGGGTGTGGCATTAGTGAACTTCAAGTTTCGTCATTGGGAGAGCGAAGCAAAGGTAGTTCCGAATGTGCCAAATGCTATCAGGTGAAGACCGTATAGCGCGGGTGGGCGGCGAGGCCTACGGTGCCTATCATGAAAAAAGCGAGCCGGGGGCGTATAGGTGCACCAGATGACCTGCAAGGGTCCGTCCGGGCGAACCCGTCACCCAGCATCCTGGTGGTGGATGACGACGCCACCCAGGTCCGCTTCAGCTCCAAAGTGTTGACCGCTTATGGTTACCAGGTAGGCACGGCCGAGGATGGTGAAGCCGCCTGGGCCATGCTTCAACAGGCCCGCTTCGATCTGCTGATAACGGACAATCAGATGCCCAAGGTGTGCGGCGTGGAACTCATCAAAAAGGTGCACGGCGCCCGCATGGCTTTGCCGGTCATCATGGTCTCGGGCGCACTGCCGCTGGATAAATTCAACAAAGCTCCCTGGCTGCATCCGGCGGCCATGCTGCTCAAGCCCTACACTGTATTTCAATTGCTGGAGTCGGTGGAAACCGTCCTGCGCGCGCCCCGGGTCGATGCAGAAAAGCATGCGTTTTCGGCTGACCAACCCGAGCTGCCGCCCGCTGAGATTTGGCGGATGTAAAAGATGCCGCGATCCAGTGGCCACCATTATGCACACCAGCACAGCCACCAAACCGAAACCTTTCCTGCACGACCACGCCCGGATAGTCCGCAATGATGTGTTCGGTCGCCGCGTCTTTGTGCGTGGCGTGGTGGAGGTGTCCAGTTATTGCCGCCAGAACTGCCATTACTGTGCCATGCGCCGGGACAACGGGATGCTGGAGCGCTACCGCCTCACCGCGGATGACCTGGCCGAGTTGATCATCCATCACCGTCCCGCCGCCATCACGGACATCGACATCCAGGCCGGCGAAGATCCCGTCGCCGTCCGCGAGGTGGTCCTGCCGCTCGTGCGCGAACTGCGCCGCCAGACCAATCTGGGCATCACGGTCTGTCTCGGCACACTTTCGCCCTCTGAATATGACGAACTCCG
>CAYQCZ010000782.1:0-1598 GCA_964415955.1 uncultured Verrucomicrobiota bacterium
GATCCATGGACAAGATGATCGAAAAAGTCAAATAAGACACCCGGCACCGGACCATGACATCATCTGAAAAGATGCGCCGCTCGGAAAACCGCTTCACCAGCATGTGTGTGACATGGCTGCTGGTCGTCGCAGGAACTTGCATCTGCGCTGTGCATGCTGCCGAAACCGCATGGAAGGCGGGCGCAGCCGATGTGTTGATCACACCAACCAGCCAGATGTGGATGGCCGGTTACGCCTCGCGCACCAAGCCCGCCGAGGGCAAGGAGACGGAATTGCACGCCAAGGCACTGGCCATCGAGGATGCCTCAGGGACACGGCTGGTCATGGTCACGCTGGACCTGATTGGCATCCCCCGCACGTTGCGCAAGCAACTGGAGGTGCGTTGTGCCCAATCTTATGCCCTGCCGCCGGCCGGACTGCTGCTCAACGCATCCCACACCCACAGCGGCCCGGAATTCCGGGTTGGACGCGCGCCTGCGGATGATGGGGAATTCAATCCCACCAGCCAGGGCGAACAGTATGGGAAAGAACTGGAGGATAAACTGTTCAAACTCATTGGAGACGCCTTGAAAAACCTCGCACCGGCGAGACTGGGATACACCCATGCCAGGGCGGGATTTGCCATGAACCGGCGGCTGCCCACGCCGGATGGCGTCAAGAACAGCCCCTACCCCGACGGGCCGGTGGATCATGCCGTGCCCGTGCTGCGGGTCACCAGTGCGGACGGGAAGCAATTGCGGGCGGTCGTCTTCGGCTACGCCTGCCACAACACCTCGCTCAGCCTGTATGCGTGGAATGCAGATTACGCCGGGTATGCGCAGCAATATGTAGAGGCGGAGCATCCCGGCACGGTGGCCATGTTCATGATGGGCTGTGGCGGCGATCAAAACCCCTACCCACGCCGCACTTTGGAATGGTGCCAGCAACATGGCCGCGCGCTCGCCAATGCCGTGGAAACCGCCCTGCTGGTCGCACCCAAGGAACTCTCCGGTCCGCTGCACTGTGCCTACGATGAAGTGCGGCTGGATTACGACACGATACCCAGCCGTGAAGTGTTCGCCGCCCGCGTGGAATCCAGGGACCGTTATGAGGCGGCACATGCGAAGCGGTTTCTGGCACGGCTGGATGCGGGGGAAACATTGCCCTCCAACTACCCCTGCCCCGTGCAGGCTGTCTCGTTTGGAAAGGAGCTGCTGTTGATCGCCATCGGCGGCGAGACCTGTGTGGACTATTCGCTGCGCTTGAAACGGGAACTGGCGGACAAGGCCGGGGCGGTCTGGGTGGCTGGTTACTCCAATGACGTGATGGGCTACATCCCGAGCCGGCGCGTCCGGGTGGAGGGCGGTTACGAAGGGGAAACAGCCATGCGCTTCAGCACAACCCATCCGGGACCGTGGGCGCCAGACCTCGAGGAAAAGATCATCTCCAAAACGCACGAATTGGTCCGCAAAGTGGCCGGCCCCTGACATGTGCAGACGCATGCCGTTGAACAAAGAACTTTGACGGAGGTCCTCAGACGCCTTACTGGTAGGAACATGGCAATGGAAACACAGCACAACCCGGCCCTCAGCCATCGCCACCTGACCCTGGCGGCAGTT
>CAYQCZ010000783.1:0-1598 GCA_964415955.1 uncultured Verrucomicrobiota bacterium
CTGATGATTAACGGTTTGAAAATCAGGCCGCTCGTTTGGTCCGGGTTTCGCGGATGAGATTCGTCCGGTCAGGAAGCCAGCCGATCCGCAAGGTGGCCCGGTCTGGTTTCCACCAAAAAACACGAATCAAAGACCTCAAACTTACCATGAAAACCAAACTCTCTCTCCTGACCAGTTCGGTCGCCGCACTGGCCTTGTCCAGCTACGCGTCCGATAAACTCCTGCCCTCCAAGGCAGATCCGGCTCCGGAGACCAACATTAAAGCCGTCGAACCCTCCACGCAGCCTGCGCCCGATGCCGACAACCTGCCCGACATCGGCCGGCTGGCGCGGGTTTCACAGCTGATCCACGGCCCGGAGCTGACGACGACCGACGGCGTCGAGGTCGGCAAGATTACCGCCGTCGCCATTGATCTGGAAGCCGGCCGCCTGCTGGGGGCCGTGATCACCCGGGATGGCTGGCTGATGGACCGAAGCGTGTTCGCGCCGGTGTCCTGGCTGGGAGCAGACAACAACCGCGACGCGCACGTCTTCCTGCGCGTCTCTTCGGAGGAGTTGAAGGAGGCGCCGAAGTTCAATCTGAACAAGTGGAGCGAGGAGTTCGCCTCGGGCCGTCACGCCGTTCCCGGCGAGATTCCCGCCACCGTGGAAAGGGCCGACAAGCTGATGGGCATCCGCGTCAATGACGAGGCCGGCCAGCATCTGGGCAACGTGGAGCACATCCTGGTGGACTTGAACCGCCAGCGGGTGATGCACGTCACCATTTTCACCGCTGGCAAGATGGGCGTGAATGACGTGCGGGCCACGGTTCCGCCGATGGCCCTGCGGCCCGGTGCCGACGGTGAGTCCCTCACGCTCACCGTGCCCAAGGAAAACCTCGCCATGATCCCGCGCTTCAATCCCATTGCCTGGGCGGACGTGCGGGACGAGGACTTCGGCGCCCGGGTTTACCACTACAACGGGGCCACCCCCTACTTCGCGTCGAGCCTGTCCGCCGCAGAAGTGTCCGCCCTGGCGCGCCAGGAGTATTACACCCCGCCAGGAGAAGCCGTGGTCGCCGAGATCCGCCAACTGCCGGCGCGGGACGACCGTGAGGATGGTGCGGACGACCGCGAATAGCTCCGTGCCCGACCTGCCGGCGAGGTGGGGCCTCAAAAAGGGCGCACCGGCCGGATGCGGAGCCCTCAGTCGCCTGCCCTCCGCCTCGCCGGCGCAGAACCGCCAACACCCGGCCTTAACCCTTTCAAGCATCATGTTGGAAAGCATTGCCATCGTCCTGCTCATCTTCTGGCTGCTGGGGCTTGTCTCCTCCTACACCCTGGGTGGCTTCATCCACATCCTGCTGGTCCTGGCCATCATCAGCGTGCTGCTCCGGTTGATCCGCGGGCGCAGCCTTTGAACCGGAGATGCTGCCTTTGACGTCCCTGTGAAGCTGCCGCTTGGGGCCAGGGTTGGAACCCCCGGCGCGGCTTTGCGGGGACGTCGCCTGTTTATCCGGTCCGTCCAAGACCGCCGTGGACAACCCCGCGGGGCGCTGTCAGTTTGAGATCGTCAGCCCTGACCCGTTGGCGAGCCAAACTGGATGCAACCACTCCGCCC
>CAYQCZ010000784.1:0-1595 GCA_964415955.1 uncultured Verrucomicrobiota bacterium
AGAGCCGATTTCGCGCCGGGATCTGCAATTGCCGGATTGCCGGGGTGACGCTGGATCTGATCGATCCCGCGCCCCAGCATCACATCCCCCATGAGGATTAAGCTGAACATGGCGGGGATTATGGCCGTTCGTTGGAACATTGTGTGATCCCAACCTCGCCAATACATCCGCAATTGCCGGGCTTTATCCTCTATCGCCTGGAGAAACAGGAGAAACCGGCGCGGACAGCCACGGCCGGCCATTGCGCCCCGCCAGTGGCTTTGATATTGAGGCCCGTCAACGGGTTGGCCGGGTTAGCACAGTGGTAGTGCAGCGGTTTTGTAATTCTCCGCTGCAAATCCCGCTCGTGCCCCGCAGTCCCCAAACACCCCAGAAAATCAGCGTTTCCACGACGCGACGCCGGGATGCAGTTCCCACCTGTTCCCTCCAATTCCCGCCAGTTCATTTGCAAAAATATTTGCAAATGATGCCAATAAAATGGGACCGGTAGGCGACCGGCCCCGCCCTGAGCAAATTAGCCAGCGCCAGCGCAGCCGCTCCTCACTACGTCAGGAAAAGCCAAAGCAATTGCGTGGCATCATCGACGGTAGCATCATCGCCATGGCCGGGAGGTTCACTGGGAAGAGCCCGTACTGGGCCACCTCTCAGGTGGGAGGTCGAACGATGATCAAAATCAGCATTTCCAGTTACTTCCGAATCCTGTTGCTAACACTGGTCGGAATCCTGACGGGTCCGACGATCGCCGGTGCCGGTGAACTCGATCTCGACGCTGTGAGGAAGGCGCTTGCCAAATACAAGGACCCTTATGTCGCTGTGCGCGATCTCTATTTATCAACGATCGGGTGTGTCCATTACGATGGTTCTTCGAAGCCAGGCCATCTTGAATACCCTAAGGGTGCGATGGGTATTCACTTCGTCAACGTGACAATCAACGGCCCGCTCGATCCGATGAAGCCGAATGTGCTTATCTACGAGCCGAAAGGCGGCAAGCTTCATCTCGTGGCGGCCGAATGGCTGGTCCCGGTGAGCGCTGCAAAGGAACATCCGACACTTTTTGGCCAAAAATTCCAGGGCCCTATGGAAGGTCACGAGCCTCTGATCCCGCAGGGCTATCATCACTATGATCTGCATGTCTGGCTGTTCAAGGATAACCCTGCGGGGATGTTCGCACCGACGAACCCGGCCGTCTCCTGCGCAGAAGCCGAATACTCCTTGCTGGAAATGCCAACCAAACTGGTCAAGGCACCGTAGAACGATAGTTTGATCACGCAGCGGCGAGACGCTACCTCACCGCGTTTGCAACAGGGCGTCGAGGCTTGGCGTCTCGCCATGGTGGCCGCAGCAGCACCAGAACGCAGCCCGCCAACGGTCTGGGTGCTGGGCATCTCTGACTTGAGGGCACCATTGGTTTTCTTTCACCCCTGAGTTAAGAAAGCCACTCCAAGGAATGAACGCGGAACAAATATATTTGCAACGTATTTGCAGAGGGCCATCCTTGCACCCTCGCAATGACTGCGATATTGAGGCGCTGCAAAGGGTTGGCCGGGTTAGCACAGTGGTAGTGCAGCGGTTTTGTAAACCGAAGGTCGGGGGTT
>CAYQCZ010000785.1:0-1591 GCA_964415955.1 uncultured Verrucomicrobiota bacterium
GTGGACAACGAGCGCATCCGCCGCACCCCCATCCGCAACGCCCAGTTCGTCAGCTTCATCGACGCCAGCGGCTGCCTGGAAATGCGCCGTCCCGACCGTTTTGACCGCCGTCTGCGTCGGCAAAAGCTCTTTCGCGCCATGCTCGCCCTCGGCGGCGCCGGCGGCCTCGGCTGGATCGTGCTGGAGAGCGCCCGCGCCATCTCGATGTTTTAGGCAACCCGCTCCGGGTTAAGCCTAAGCCGTAGAAATTCAGTCGAAGGCGAGCCCCTCCCGAGTGAGGCTTTTCTTGGCCGCATGTCCTAGCCTTATACCTGCCGCCCCCGGCCGGTTTTGCATGGAGCCAAGCCACCCGCCCAACCATACTTCGTGCAACGAAAGGAGCCCGCGCACCCCACCCACCCCGACGGGCCGCACCCACACCAGGCATACGTTGTCGCCATTCCTCACTCCGGCCGACGCCGAAGCCACCGAGCCTACCCACGAGCAGATAGCCGCTCGCGCGAGGGAACTCTGGATCGAGTCGGGCCGTCCCGAAAACCAAGACGTGCAAATCTGGCTCGAAGCCGAGGCCGAGTTGCTGCATGAGGTCGAGTACTACTCGAACGCAAGGACCGGTTCAGGTATCCGGTTTCAAGCGGCGGTTGAGGCCGCCCTTGAGCGGGCCTCAAGGCATCCGCTTGGTGGTGCTCCGTCGCATCACTCGACGCGGAGTGTCTTGGTCAAGGGCTTTCCGTTCAGCGTCGTGTACCGGCCATCGGAGAACGAGTTTCTCGTGGTCGCAATTGCGCCTCATCGTCGCCGCCCAGGCTACTGGCTTTCGCGGTTGAGTGACGCCTAACCCTCGTTGCAGCCGACGCGCAACGGCATGGCACTTGGCCCGTGCAGCGCCTCTGTCTATCATGCGCCGCACGGGCCAAGCGCCATGCCGTCGCACGCGGCTGAACTCAAACGTTAGGCAGCACGTTGGCCCCGCCCAGGCCGCTCCACAGCTGAGGGAAACGAATGCCAGGTCCAGCACGTGCAGGCGCGGTGATCTACGCAAAAGATCTGTCGCGCTTGGTGCAGTTCTACAGCGCAGTCTTGCAAGCTCACGCGCTCTATCAAGACGCTGAGTACGCGGTGTTGCAGCCTGCGGACATGCAACTGGTCATTCACGCCATTCCTGCGCACATCGCGAGCACGTTCGAGATCTCGTCGCCACCGGCGGCGCGTGAATCGCAAGCCATCAAGCTCTTCTTCACCGTGCCCAGCATTGCATGGGCAAGAACCGTTGCCCAAGCAGCAGGCGGGCAAGTGCATGGGCAGGTTTGGCAAGGGCAGGGGTTCTCCGCCTGCAACGCGATGGACCCAGAGGGAAACATCCTGCAGGTAAGAGAGGCCGCGGGTGCTGCCTAACACCTCTACAGGGACTTCCCCTCGCGTCAAGCGTTCCCTCTGATGGCATTGGCTTTCTGACCTTCTCGACTCGTGCGCGATGAAGCAGCATCGCCACAGAGAACAGACTGCACATCTACAGGCGGCCTTGTTGCACTCGTTGTCGGTGCGGGCCCAGATACGAACCGCTCGGCGGGGCTCCATTCGCTCGGCGTCG
>CAYQCZ010000786.1:0-1575 GCA_964415955.1 uncultured Verrucomicrobiota bacterium
TCATCACCTCAAACGTCTTGTTCGAGGGGGATCAGTTTACCCACACCCGCTGCTTTAGCCACGACGTCACCGACCGTATTCGTGCGGAGGAGGCGCTGCGGGAGAATGAGGAGCGGTTCCGGACGTTGGCGGACAATATTTCGCAATTCGCGTGGACGGCGGACCCCACGGGCTGGATCTTCTGGTACAACCAACGCTGGTACGACTATACCGGCACGACGCTCGAAGAGATGCAGGGCTGGGGATGGGAGAAGGTGCATCACCCCGACCATGTCGACCGTGTCGTCACCACATGGCGGGAGGCGCATGCCACCGGTGAACCGTGGGAAGACACGTTTCCGCTGCGCGGCGTTGACGGAACGTACCGCTGGTTTCTTTCGCGAGCGCTGCCCATTCGCGATGCAGAAGGTCGAATCGTGCGGTGGTTCGGTACCAACACGGACATCACCGAACTGCGCGAGATGCAAGCTTCTCTGTGCAAAAGCGAGGACCGGTTGAGGGGACAGACGGCGGCGCTGGCCGAATCGAACAAGGAGCTGGAAAGCTTTTCCTACTCGGTGTCTCACGATTTGCGCGCCCCCTTGCGCACCATCGACGCCTTCAGCCGCATCCTCGAGGAGGATCACGGCCCTCTCTTGAACGCCGAAGCTCGTCGCTGTCTGGGCATCATCCGCAAGGCCGCTGCTCAGGCCGGCGAGCTGATCGACGATCTGCTGGAGTTTTCCAGGTTGGGCCGCCAGGCCCTGGAGATCCGTCCGGTTGATATGACGGACCTCGCGCGGGAGGCGGCGGACGAATTGAAAACCGTGCAGGGTGTTCGCACAATCGAACTGACCCTGCAGGACTTGCCCGGCTGCCGGGGCGACCGGCGGCTCTTGAAACTGGTCTGGAGCAATGTGCTCACCAATGCCTTCAAGTACACCCGGCAGCGGGGGGAGGCCAAAGTCGAAGTCGGATGGATGCCGGACGAGGTGAGCGCAGACGCGGTCACGTACTACATCAAGGATAATGGCGTCGGGTTCGATATGAAATATGCGCACAAGTTATTCGGGGTTTTTCAACGGTTGCATCGAAAAGAGGATTTCGAAGGCACTGGCGTGGGATTAGCCATCGTCCAGCGCATCGTCCAGCGCCATGGCGGGCGGGTGTGGGCAGAGGGCAAGATAGACTGTGGCGCCACCTTCTTTTTTTCCTTGAGAAAGGCCACCGCATGATGCAGGGGACGGAGATTTTATTGATTGAAGATAATCCGGAGGATGTGGAAATCACCCTGCGGGCGTTTGAGAAATTTCATCTGGCGAACAGAATTCATGTGTTGCGGGACGGCGAGGAGGCTTTGGAGTGCCTCTTCAGCATCGGACGATACGCCGAGAGTTCGGTCTGCTCGCCCACCCGATTGATTCTGCTCGACCTCAAACTGCCAAAGGTCGATGGAATTGAGATTCTCAAACAGTGTAAAGCCGACCCGCGAACCAGGCACATTCCCGTCGTGGTTCTGACATCGTCCAGGGAAGAACGCGATCTGATCGAGAGTTACAATCTCGGCGTGAACAGCTATATCGTCAAGCCAGTCGA
>CAYQCZ010000787.1:0-1573 GCA_964415955.1 uncultured Verrucomicrobiota bacterium
TCAAATTCGTGCGCCATATTGGGATGGCTGGGAAAGGCGCGCACCTTGAGTTCCAGCAAGCCCTCCACCGGCGGTATCAGGTCCAGCGTGTAGATCTGCTCCGGCGAGCCCTGCTCCGTGGGCGTGAACGGGATTCGATAGACCCGCGGCTCGTGGGTGTGGTTGGAGCTCAGCACGCATTCCACAGTCACGTCGGAACTGTCCAGACCGGCGAGCTGTGCCGCCACCCGCAACGGCACCAAATCTCCCGAGCGGGAGTGTTCCACCGGCCGGGTAATCCAGCGCAGTGTGACACCGGCCCACGCCGCCCTGACGCGTTCCTTCCATGCGCAAAGTTCCTGCGCCGGACGTCCGCCGTTTTCGGCCAAGCCGAAAGCCAGACGGGCCGCGGGACGGTAGATCTGGCGCATGTAGTCGTCCAGCATGCGATCCGCATTGAACTGAGGCAGCACCGAAGCCATCGAAGCCTTCGCGCGACGGATCCAGGCGCTGGGCATGCCCGAATCGTCGCGCTGGAAGAACTCTCCGAGTACTTCGTTCTCCAGCAATGAAAGCAACTCCTCCGATTCCAAGTCGTCGCGCATCCCGGCGGGAAGTCGCCTGTCGTGCGGCGCAATGGCCCAGCCGTTGAATCCATCGAAGCCTTCCGCCCACCAGCCATCCAGCACACTCAGGTTGATGACTCCGTTGATGGCGGCTTTCTGCCCGGAGGTCCCGCTGGCTTCCTGCGGATAATCGGGTGTATTCAGCCAGACATCCACGCCCGTCACCAGCTTGCGCGCCAGCGCGATGTTGTAATCCTCCACAAAGAAAAGACGGCCCAGAAATGGGGCTTGGGCGGCCAGTTCATTGATCGCCTTGAGGATGGCCTGGCCTTCATCATCCTGCGGATGAGCTTTGCCGGCGAAAATCAGGATGACGGGCCGCTCTGGATCCTGCAGCAGGCGTTCCAGCCGGGTGCGGTCTCGAAACAGGAGCATCGGACGCTTGTAGGCCGTGATGCGCCGGGCAAAACCCAGCACCAACGCACGCGAGTCGTTGCTGCATAGCGCCCGCCGCATGGATTCGATCCGCGCCCGACTGAGGTTCATGCCCTCGTACTGGCGCTCAAGGCAGTCGGCGACATAACGCAGCATGGCGCTCTTGAGGGTCTGCCGCAGGCTCCAGAAACGATGCTCGGGAATGCTGCCGATCAGGTCCCGCCAAAAAGCATTGGCGTTGCAGAAGTGGGTGCGCCAGGCGCTGTAATGGTGGTCCAGCAGCACGCTCCATTCACGCGCCAGAAACGTCGGCACATGCACGCCATTGGTGATGTACTGCATCGGATTTTCATCCGCTTCGATCTGCGGCCAGACATGAGCCGCCATTCCGGCTGCTATTTCCCGATGTATCTTGCTGACCCCATTGCAATGCCGTGAACCGCGAAGCGCCAGCGTGGTCAGGTTGAGCTGTTCTGCCTGTGCTGGATTGGCACCAAGCGCCAACAAGCGCTCGACACTTACCCCCAGATCTGCTGCCAGCGGCGCAAGAAAGCGGGTGGACAAGGCAAGATCAAATCGGTCATGCCCGGCGG
>CAYQCZ010000788.1:0-1572 GCA_964415955.1 uncultured Verrucomicrobiota bacterium
AGTTCTGGCACGCGCCAAGGCTGGAAGAATTTCAGCCGCATCGTTTCGATGGGTTTGCGCAGGCGCTCGGGCATCGTGTGATCATCCCCGGAGAGCAGGCCGCTGGCCTGACGTGATTCCATGAGCCACGCCACGAGCTGCGCGAGATCGCTGTTCAGCCAGGCTTCCGTGGCCACTTCCGGCGTCTGCAACCGCCGAAACACCCGTTCAAAAACTTGGCGCAGCGGACGCATCTGTAACTCACCGAAAACCGGATGCGCCTTCACCCCGAGACTGGCCGCCCAGCGCGCTCCTTGCGGGCCATCGAAGCGCAGCCAGTACACTTCCCAGGGGTCCTGCTTCACCGCCCAGTAAGCATGCGGTTGCCCGCAATCCACCCACACCAGTTCACCCCCCTGCACGGCATAAGTCTTGCCCTGCACCTGTACCTCACCCCGGCCGCGCAGGCAGAGGATCAGCTCGTGGCCCGGGTAATGATCACGGGAGATGTGGTGCTCCGGTCCCGCGGTGAGATGACCGGCGCGCACGACGGTGTGATAGCAGGCGAACGTCTCTGCCGAGGGGGTATGGTAGAGCGAGAGCAGGAATCGGGTCTGGGCCGCCGGTTTGGTCACAGACACAGTGTGCCCGGAAAATGCCGTCGTGTCCAATCGACACCGCACGGCTGATTGTTTCCTTGTGCCAGTCCGGTTTTTCCCGTCTAAGAGTCGGCATGCAAGACTGGCTCGCGGCGATCGTGTTGGGTGTGGTAGAGGGCATCACGGAGTTTCTGCCCGTGTCCTCCACCGGCCACCTGCTCATCGTGGAGAAGTTTTTGCAGGCAGACTCGCCCTTCCTGAAATCCGAACTGTTCAATGTGGGCATCCAGAGCGGGGCGGTGCTGGCGGTGCTGATGAATTTCAAGGAGCGGGTGCGGGGTTTTGTCAGCACCTGGCAGCAGCGGGAAACGCAAGACTACCTGTTCAAACTGTTTGGTGCCTTCTGCATCACGGCGGCTGGCGGGCTGGCCCTGAAAAAGGCGGGCATGGAATTGCCGGAGACGGTCGGGCCGGTCGCCTGGGCCACACTGATCGGCGGCGTACTTTTTCTAATGGTGGAGCGCTGGCTGCGCGGCAAACCGGGGGTGGATCAGATCACGTGGAACATCGCCCTGATCATCGGCGCGGCGCAACTGCTGGCAGCAGCTTTCCCGGGAGCTTCGCGTTCCGGTTCGACCATCCTCATCGCCTTGGTGCTCGGGCTGAGCCGGCTGCGGGCGATCGAGTTTTCTTTCCTCCTGGGCGTGCCCACTCTGCTTGCCGCCGGGGGCTTGAGCCTGGTGAAACACGTGGCCAAGGAGGGGCTTGGTTCCGTGGACTGGCTGCTTTTTGCGCTCGGGTTCGTGACGGCGACCATCACCGCGTTCATCACGGTGCGCTGGTTGCTGAAGTTCGTGCAGACGCGGACGTTCGAGGCCTTCGGCTGGTACCGCATCATCCTAGGGATTGCCCTGCTGCTTTTTTTCCGGTGATTCAGGTGGCGGTGGCGCCGGTGCCACCTCGGGAGCGGGTTCCTTTTTCTTGTCCCGATCGA
>CAYQCZ010000789.1:0-1566 GCA_964415955.1 uncultured Verrucomicrobiota bacterium
GATCCTTGGTTCGCAGACATTGGGCGGCGCCTACACCGTGGCGCGCGCAACCCTCGGACAGATGGTCGTGCGCATCGCACTCCAGTGCAATGAAGCCGATGCGTATCTCATCATGGATGACGGGAACCCGGCACCGCGTCTTCTGTCGCGTCCCGGCGAGGGCATCTACAATGACGCGGCAGGTGCGTTGCAGGGCAACAGCCCTTTTCAGGCGGTGTGGCTGCCGGATGATGTCCGCGACGAGGCACTCGCACGCGTAAGCGCCCGGGCCGATCGATCAAGCCATCCGGGGCCCATTGTGTTCGAAGGCAATGCTCCCGCAGCCGTGCGCGAGAATCATCTGCTGGCTGCATTGCTGAAGCGCGGTCTGGTGGACCATGCGATCCCGCGTTTCTGGCTGGGTGCGCCCAACTCCATCAAAGGCCCCACCGAATGTGCCTTCGAGCGTCAGAGCGGCAATCATCTGCTCGTCGTCGGGCAGCGGGACGAGGCCGTGCTCTCGATGCTGGGCATCGCACTGGTCACACTTGCTGCACAATCACATCAGACACCGGTGCGGTTGATGGTGCTGGATTCCAGCCCTGCCGGTTCGCCGGAGCGTCGCCTTTTGGAAGAAGCCGCCGATGCTGTGCCCGGGGGTTTTGAATGGTTGAATTATGCCGACATCACCGGCGCGCTCACAGCACTGGCGGAGGAAATGGAGCAGCGGACCGCAGGCCGGCGGGCCGGCGCACCACCCATGTTCATTTTCGTCCATCACATGGAGCGTTTCGCCAAACTCCGCCATGAGGATGATTTCAGTTTCTCCTCAGACGGAGAGTCCGGGATCAAGCCGGACGCCCTGATGGCGCGTTTGATTTCAGATGGGCCGGGCGCGGGCATCCATGTGGTGGCCACATTCGACACCTGCAACAATGTGAACCGTTTCCTGAGCCGGAAACTGCTGGGCGAATTTGAAATGCGCGTGCTGTTCCAGATGAGCGCGAATGACTCGGCGCTGATGATGGACAGTCCCCGCGCGTCATCGCTGGGGTTGCATCGTGCCGTGCTCTACAACCTGCGTGAAGGCACGACCGAGGTGTTCAGGCCCTACGCGTTGCCGGATGCGGAATGGTTCGAGCAGGCAGCCAATGCGCTGAAGGCACAACCAGCCGGCTGAGATGTCCGCGCGAGGGCCGTTGTTCAACGGTTGCGGAAGAAGACCTTTCCCGGGAGCTGCTTGACCACACGTTTCATTTCCAGGCTGAGCAGCGCCACCGAAACCGCAGCGGTTGCAAGGCCCGTTTTCCTGATGATGTCATCAATTGGCATCTCCTCTCCTCCGATGGCATCCAGCACGGACTGTTCGTTGGGAGAAAGCTGCACGGAGGGAAGCACGCCGGTTTCCGAGGCGGACGCGGGTTTGTTGGATGGCGGAAAGAGATACTCGAACTCGCAGAGCACATCCTCTGCTCCCTCACAAAGCTTCGCGCCCTTCTTGATGAGATCGTGGACGCCCTTGCTGCCGGGGGAATCAATTCGTCCCGGCACGGCAAACACCTGGCGGCCGTATTCGGTGGCGAAGTT
>CAYQCZ010000790.1:0-1563 GCA_964415955.1 uncultured Verrucomicrobiota bacterium
GAAGCCGACAACACGACTCTTGTTGAACAAGCCCGACGACGTCCTTTGAACGTCACCCGCCTTTTTGCGGATTGTATTTTTTCTTTAATATCGACCGCCCCCACTTCGGGTGCGGTTTTTTGTTTCCCATGAGGTGGCCCCGGTTGGTTGGACCGTGGGACCGTGAGAGTTAGTTATGCGGAGGGTTTGGGGATTGGGAGAACAAAAGGATATTTAGGGAGGGGTGCAGGGGAGGCAGCTGGGCTGCCTCCCCGCCCGGACCGCCGCCGTCAGGCGGCCTGCTGGAGTTTGGCGCGGTAGACCTCCATGGGGGTTTGGCCGTCGTGGGAGCTGTGGGGACGATGATGGTTGTAGAACCGGAGGTAGGCACGCAGATGGCATTCGGCCTCCACCACATTGGCGTAGGCCCGGAGGTAAACCTCCTCGTATTTGACCGAGCGCCAGAGTCGCTCAACGAAGACGTTGTCCAGGCAGCGGCCCCGACCGTCCATCGAGATTTTGATGCCACGCTCCAGCAAGATCCCGGTGAACTGCGTGCTGGTAAACTGACTGCCTTGGTCGGTGTTGAAGATCTCCGGGGTGCCATGGGCGGCGAGCGCGGCTTGGAGCACCCGCACGCAGAGAGCCGCGTCCAGGGTGTTGGACAACTCCCAAGCCAGCACGCACCGGCTGTGCCAGTCGATCACCGCGCACAGATACGCGAAGCCGCCTTGCACCGGGATGTACGTGATATCGGCGGCCCAGACCTGATTGGGGCGCTCCACCCTCACGCCACGCAGCAAATACGGATACACCGGGTGCGCCGCGTTCACCCGCGACAGGTTCGGTTTGCGATAAATCGCCTCCAATCCCATCAAGCGCATCAACCGGGCCACCCGCTTACGCCCCGCCTGGTAGCCGAGCCGATGCAACGCGCGCATCATCTGTCGGGCCCCGTAGAAGGGGTGCTGCATATACAGCTCGTCTATTTGTTTCATCAGGCGCAGCGTCTTGTCGGGCACCGGCTTGGGCCGGTGGTAACGCGTGGAACGCGGCAGTCCCAGCAGCTGGCACTGCCGCCTCACACTCAAGCAGGGATGATCCGGTTCGATCATCGTGCGTTTCTCAGCCGTGCAGCTGCGCAGATTTTTTTTTCAACCACTCGAGCTCCATCTCGAGTTGGCCGATCTTCTGGAACAGTTGCGCCTCGCGCTGGGCCGCTTCAGCCACGCTCGGCGGCGGTTTCGTGGCGAAGACTTCCGGCAATCTCGCCAGCACCTCCTTCTTCCATTGGCTCACCTGCACCGGGTGCACCTCGTGTCTGGCGGCGATGACATGCACCGGCTCCACTCCCTTGAGCGCTTCCAGCCCTACTTGGGCTTTGAACTCGGCACTGAATTTACGGCGGTTTTTCTTGGACATGTTTTGGATCGTTTTTCGGGTTTGGGTTTAACGATCCCTCCTGTCCAGTTTTCCGGCGCCACCTCACCGCGCCGTCCAGCCGCCGTCGATGGGAATAGCCGTGCCGGTGATGGAACGCGCCGCGTCGCCACACAGGAACAAGGCCAACGCCGCCACTTCCTC
>CAYQCZ010000791.1:0-1562 GCA_964415955.1 uncultured Verrucomicrobiota bacterium
CAGGAACATGACCATGCTGTACCAGAACGGACTGAACGGCCCCGTTTTGATGACCTGAGAACGGGCTTCCATGCGATGCGGGCGGAACACCATCACGCCATACAGCACGATCAGTGCGCTCCAAAACAGTGCCCGCAAAGGACTGCGCCCATAGCCCACGAACATGTCCAGAAAGTAACTCCAATATTTTTCCGAGCCTTGCAGCACCTCTTCCCGTTCCCGCTTTTTCTGGGCAAAAAAGAATTCATTCGCCAGTCCGGGATAGCCCTCGCGACGGTAATATTCCATCAGATCGTTGTAGATCTCGATGCTGTACGCCGTGCCATGGGCCGCCTGGTCCACCAGTTGATGCAGGTTGCTCCACGAATCCTTGTCCGAGCCCGCCGAAATGCGCTGATACGTCATGCCGTTCAGCCACAGCCACTCGCCATAAGCGTGCGCGGGCCATTTGACTTCCGCCAGGTTCAAGGCATTGAACCGGGCATCCTTGAAGGAGACATAACCGGCGAACGCCGTTTTCAGGAAAGAGGCGGAGCCACCGACCTGGATCGCCTCAAAGCTGGCCAGCACGAGCCGGTTGGAAAAGCGGGCGCCATCCAGCCGTAGGTTGTCCGTGATCTCGCTGTATTGCAGATGCAACGGTCCGGCAAACACGGCGTTGGTGAACGTCACGCTGCCCGTCACCTTGAGCGCCGTGAAAACTGACGGGGCCGAAGCATGCAGAAAGGAAGCTCCCCCACCTTGGAGCAAGCCGGTCACCTGTGCCTGATCGAAGCTGACGGGCCCATGGAACACCGCCTTTTGCAGCGAAACATCCCGGCCCGCCTTGAGGCCCGCACAATTCACACTGTCGAGAAATACGCTGCCCTCCAGCACCAGTCCGTTGGTAAAAGCACATTGGGAAAACGTCACCGGCCCCTCAAAACGGCACCGGGTCAACCGCGTATCGTTCACGATCTCCGTATTCCGCAGATCGACCGCTTCCTTCACGATGGCCCCCTCGATCTGCACGCCGTTGCGATGGATGACACAATCCTTCCGCATGCCTGCGAGCAATTCCTCCAGGAACACCCCGCGGATCACCCGGCGCTCTTCTTCTGGGAAGGCCGTCTCCAGATTCGCCACCTTGCCCGCCGTGATCTGCTCCAGCACGTATTTCTCCACTGTAGTAGGCGCTCCCGCTGAAGTCCGCGCCGGTGCTGCCTCCATCGTAAAAGCGGCAAAGAGTATTGCGAACCAGCCCGTGGCTGTCCTGAGAAAGTCCGGCCACCACCGCATGAGCTGATACTGCATCGCGAGGTTATACCATACCCCGCCCGATTCACCTAATGATGTTCGGCCTTAGTATTCTGGGATGAACCAAATCGTCAGCGTCATCCGACTAAAGCATCAAATTGGGACAGAAGGAAACTGACTGAGAAGGCCGCCGTTCACCATTGGTAGAAGAGCGAGGGCGAACCCTCCAGCGTGTGCAGATTGGCCTGGATCTCGGCAAAATCGCCGCCTTGCCGCGAGTAAAGCGCCTTGATGGCTCCCTGGGCTTCGGGCGTCTGCCAGATCAT
>CAYQCZ010000792.1:0-1556 GCA_964415955.1 uncultured Verrucomicrobiota bacterium
CCTCTTTGCCGACGACCGCATCACCACACAGGTGAAATACCTGAGCGGCGGCGAGCGCAGCCGTTTGCTGCTGGCGCGCATCCTCAAAAACGGTGGCAACTTCCTGATCCTCGACGAGCCGACCAACGATTTGGACCTGCCGACGCTGCGTGTGCTGGAGGAGGCACTGGTCGCGTTTCCCGGCGTTGTGCTGGTGGTCAGCCACGACAGGTATTTCCTGAACCGTGTCTGCACCGATGTGCTGGCATTCGAGGGCGATGGCCGGATCACCCACAGCGTGGGCGACTACGATTATTATCTGGAGAAGAAACAGCGGCTGGCAGCAGCCGCTGCCAGGGAAAGCGCCGCCATCCTCGCACTGAATGAATCCCCGGGTGCGCCCAAACCCGCACCGCAAAAGACGGCAAAACCCCGCAAACTGTCGTTCAAGGAAATGAGCGAACTCGAAGGCATGGAGGATCAGATTCACGCCGTGGACGCGGAGATCGCACGCATCGAGGCGCTGTTCGCATCCCCTGAGTTTCATCGGACCCATGGTTCCCGCACCAATGAGCTGAAGTCGGAGCTGGATGCCCGCAAGGCAAACCTCACAGAACTCTATGCGCGCTGGGAGGAGCTGGAGTCCATCCGGCTGGCCTCCTCGCCACAACCCTCTGCATGAACGCCGGACTGGTCATCCGTCCGATGCTCCCTGAAGACCTGCCGTTCGCACATCAGCTCAGCCGCAGCACGGGATGGAATCAGACGGCTGCCGACTGGGCGCGGTTCCTCTCGATGGAGCCCGAAGGCTGCTTCGTTGCCGAATGGGATGGCACGCTTGCAGGAACCGTCACCACCACCGCGTATGAATCCAGCGTTGGATGGATCGGCATGCTGCTGGTGGTGCCGGTGTTTCAAGGGCAAGGCATCGGCAAGGCATTGCTGCAAACCGCCATGGATTCCCTCCATCAGCGTGGTGTCGCATGCATCAAGCTGGATGCGACGCCCGCCGGGCGGCCGCTCTATGAGCGGATCGGATTCAAGGCGGAATGGCCCTTTCAGCGCTGGCAGGCTGAGGGTTTCAGTCAAAGACCGTCCACCCATCCAGGCATGCGCGCACTGCAACAACACGACCTCCACCGCCTGCAGGAACTGGACCTGCAAGCCTTTGGCGTGCCACGGCTCAAACTGCTTGAAGCATTGCTGGCACATGGGGCGCGTGGTGTCTGTCACGCAGATGGAAGCGGCGTCATCGACGGCTTTGGTTTCATCCGTCCGGGTGAACGTGCGCACTATCTCGGGCCTGTGGTGGCAAATGACGCTTCGATGGCGTCATCCATCGTCCAGGCATTGCTGGCATCCGCCCAGCAAGGCCGGTTGTTCTGGGACATACCAGATCATCAGTTCCAATCCCTCGCACTGGCGGAATCACTGGGCTTTGCCCCGCAACGCCCGCTCACCCGGATGTTTCTGGGAGGCCGGAATGTGCCGGGTAATCCCGCGCTGGTTCATGCCCTGTCCGCACCGGAGACGGGTTGAATCCGTCTCGCCGCAACGACGGGTCGCATGCATGATCG
>CAYQCZ010000793.1:0-1555 GCA_964415955.1 uncultured Verrucomicrobiota bacterium
ACCTCGTCGCCAACAAACAACACAAAGCTGGAGATTAAATCAGCGTTTCCTTAGGTTTCACGCTCCAGCAGCTCGTAATGCAGCAGTGCCGCCACGACCAGCGAGTGTCCAATCCGGCCCTCCCTCGCCAGCTTCCGCACCTCATCCAACGGCACGAGATGCGTCGCCAGATCCTCGCCATGATCAAAGGCGGTTGCCAACGTGGGACGGCAGTTCTCCACCAGCACGGTGTAGGTGATGTTGTTCATGATGGCCGGGTTGGACCAGACCTTGCCGATGATGCGTGCATTCTCGCCTGCGTAACCGGTTTCCTCGCCCAGTTCGCGCACGCCCGCCTCCACGGGTGATGTGTCCGTCCTGTCCATGACGCCGCCGGGGATTTCCAGTTCCACGGAAGCCGATCCATGGCGGAACTGTTCCACCATGACGAGTTCCCGCGCGGGGGTGAGGGCGATGACGTTCACCCAATTGGCGCATTCGAGCACCACGAAGTCGAGATTGGCCCCGGTGCGCGGGGACGTGCGGGTGTCCTCGCGGATCTTGAAGATGCGGAAATCGCCTTTGGATACGGAACGGACGACAGGCCATGGACGCACGGTCATGGGGAAAGGCTTGGGATGAGCGGGCGAATTGTCAATGACCTCGGAGGATTCTCTCAAACAGGCTCTCAGACGATCATAAGGTGAATGAGGTTTGGATGGGCGGTGCAGACTGGGCGCGCAGTCCCTTGTGCGCCGCTCTGAGATGAGACGCCTCAGCGAGGCGTCTCTACGTTGACGCGCCTTGTAGAGACGGCCCGGTGGGCCGTCTCCATCACACGGTTGACAGCGAAGTGCCCGCCCTGCAACGCCTGGGAGATTCTTAGGTCTGCCGCCAATGGCCCGGAAGAGCCACTTGCACGGGGTCGCCCTGAGAAGCTACAAATGACAAAGCTCATGCATCAGCCAGTGTCCATTCCAGCTCCGCAATGCCTTGCATCCCGCCTGGCGCGAATCACAGCCTTTGCATGGGCGGCGTGGCTGCCGGCCGCGGACCTCCTCGCGGAAAGGGCGGCGGGTGATCCGGCGATGTTCACGCAGTCCGTTCAGCCGATTCTCAAACAGCATTGCTACGAGTGTCACAGCCATGGCGCGGCGCGCATCCGGGGCGGCTTCGTCCTGGATTCGGTGGATGCCATGCGGGCGGGAGGCGACAGCGGCCCGGCTCTTGTGCCGGGCGAACCGGAAAACAGCCTCCTGCTCAAGGCCATCCGCCACGAGGGCGAATTGAAGATGCCCAAGAAGGGGCAGAAACTTTCCGATCAGGAAATTGCGGTCATTGAAACCTGGATCAGACAGGGTGCTCCGGCTCCTGCGGGCAGCGGGCCTGTGGGTGCGCCCGGAAGACGGTCGGGGAAGATCACCGATGAAGACCGCGCTTGGTGGGCGTATCAACCGGTGGCCAGCCCCCCGGTGCCGCAGGTGAAGCAGACCTCATGGCCGGTCCACGAGATCGACCGGTTCGTGCTCGCGCGGCTGGCGACCGAAGGGCTGTCGCCTTCGCCGGAGGCCGCGAG
>CAYQCZ010000794.1:0-1550 GCA_964415955.1 uncultured Verrucomicrobiota bacterium
GGGGGAAGCGTCCCGCGGTAAAGCCGGATCAACAGAATCAAAATGTGCTGGAACAAATTCATGCACTCTGCCGGAGCAACCCGCCACGACGCCAGGCCTTCAGGAGATCCTGCTCCACCTCCTGACGTTTCCGCCCCAGTATGGACTGGCGCGCCACCAGCACCATGTCCACCGGGCAGGACAGATCATGCTGATGAAGCCTGAACGCCTCGCGCAGCAATCTTCTGGCGCGGCTGCGCTCCACGGCGTCACCCAGACGCCTGCTGGTGATGACGGCCAGCCTGGTAAGGCCGCCGGGAGACTGCGGCTGCCAGTTGGCGATCAGGCAGCCTGAAGGCACACGTTCCCCGCCCTGCTTCAGGCGGCGGAAATCGGCCTGCGACCGCAGACGCATGGCCGGGGTGAGCCTGAAGGACTGGGAGGTGCCGGCGCTCATGCGCACGGACTCAGACGGGGGTGAGACGCTTGCGCCCCTGACGACGGCGGCGGGCCAGGATCATGCGTCCGGCCTTGGTGGAGTTGCGCTTGAGGAAACCGTGCTGGCGCTTGCGGCGGGTTTTTGACGGTTGATACGTCCGCTTCATAAATCAATTTCGTGCAAATAGTTTCCCGTGCAGCATCTCATTTCAGGAACGCCGAACAACGCCGCCCCGGCACGGAACGCGAGACATTATCAGCGAAGGGGGGGGTGTCAAGCCCCGCACCCGGCCTGCTGCACTTTCCAGACGCCCGTGACATGTTCCACCCACCGGACAAGCTGCAAAGCCGACTCACGGACCTCCTTGCCTTCTGCGACAAAATGGTCTGTCCGGAAAACCGGAAGAGCCATCCACCCATCCAAGACAACCCGCAATCGCAGACCAACCCACGCGGGTGGGGAGAACTGGATCAGGTGGCCACACTGCCAAGGGGCCGGTTTATTGCCTGCAACCGCGAAAGCGGCGCGGAACTGGCGGGAAGGGTGTTTTAGGCTTCCTGGCTGTTGTAGCCGTGGCTTATTGCCAGCGCGTGCTGGTCTTTGTCTCCGGTCACAAAAAGGTCGTGCTCTACCTGGTCGAGAATCGCGACGTGAAGCACATCCGCTGCCCTCATTCTGCCCTTTGTGGCGTAAGCTGCGCTAAGTCTCTGGCATTCGTCCATGGCTTCATCCCATAGGATGCTTGCCGTTTGAAAGTTTCCCCTTACGTGCCAGTGTTTGAGCATTCGCCTTGCCGCCTCCATGGTGCCAGCATCCGGGCCATTGTTTGCCAGTGACAACTGTCTGAGGGCGTTTGCGGTTTCAAACAGTGTCCAAGGCGATGTGATCCATTCTGCGGCATGGTTTGCCTTGAATAATTGGCGCACTGTTTCGTGCCTCCTGTCGGGCTTGTAAAGAAGTGCCACCAAAAAAGAGGTGTCAGGGTAGATTTTCAATCTTCCCCCTCCTGCAAGAATGATTGTGTGTCCATGTCCGGGCATTTCCCCGTCAGTGAATCCACCTGTTGAAGCATTTCATCGGCTGTGAGCTTGTGAGCCTTGCGGCGTGTCAGCACTAGTCCGCCGTTTTCGTC
>CAYQCZ010000795.1:0-1547 GCA_964415955.1 uncultured Verrucomicrobiota bacterium
ATGGCATGACCCAGGTGCTTTTCCCCAAACCCGTGGAAGCCTGCATGCAGACACTGGAACAGCGGCCTGTGGGCTCGTTCTTCACCGGCCTGCTGGTCAAGCTGATGCTGGCGCCGTTGATCGCGCTGTTGTTCGCCACCGGGGTGGGTGTGCTGGCTGTGCCGTTCGTCCTGCTGGCATGGATGGCGGCGGTGGTCTTTGGCAAGACGGCGTTGCTGCGTTTCACCGGTCATCAAGTCGGGCGGCAGTGCGGTGAATGGTTCGCCAGGAAACCTTTGCCTGCCTTGTTGCTCGGGGCGTTGGTGTTCGGCCTGTTCTACATGATTCCGGTGCTGGGTTTCATCGTCTGGGGCTTGTCCCTGTTGTTCGGTGTGGGGTCCGCCACCATCGCTGCGGTGGGAAGCATCCGGCTGGAATCCGGCGGAGGCATGCCTGCTTCGAGTGCGGACGGTTCCGCCCCGGCGGTTGCGGGTGGCCATGCTGCGGGCGCAGTTGAGGCCCCTGATCAAAGGCAGCGCGCTGGTTTCTGGGTCCGCTTGCTGGCGCTGGCGCTGGATGTGCTGCTGTTCTTGTGCCTGGCCTGGATGATGGCGAGGTTGAACGGGAAAGTTTTGCCCCCCGTCCTCCTCATCGCATGGGCGGCTTACCACGTGGGCATGTGGTCATGGAAAGGCACCACCATCGGCGGCATGGTGCTGGGACTGAAGCTGGAGCGACTGGATGGCCGTCCGGTGGATGCGGGTGTGGCCGTGGTGCGCGCACTCTCGAGTTTGTTCTCCTTCTTCGCCCTCGGGTTGGGGTTCTTCTGGGCCGGTTGGAGCCGGGAGAAACGCTCCTGGCACGACTTCATTTCAGGCAGTGTGATGCTGCGGGTGCCCAAGCGGGCAGTTCTGCCTTGAGCGGATTTGCGGAGGAGTGCGGCCATCCCTGGCCGCAGAAGCATGGCCCGGGCCGCATGCATCGAATGAGAAACCCCGTCTGGTCTGTCCCGCAACTGCGCCCTTGAAGGCGCACCCCGCAACAGACTGGTCATCCGGCCGTCCTGATGCCCTTCATGATTGCGGAGCAGGAGATGCTCTTGATCACTGCCGTTCGTATTCGCCCTTGCTGACCTTTTTATACACCGTGAACCCGGCTTTCTTCGCATCCGAGATGGATGTGGGCTTGATGTATTTCGGCGAATTGACCGTGGAAAACAGTTTGCGGACGGGCTTTTTGCAGGCGGGGCAGTTGGTGAGCGGTTTGGCGCTCAACGGCCGGTGTAGCGTGAACTTCCCTCCACACACCGCGCAATCACCGTCGCACAATTCGTATTCGTAAATGGGCATGGCTCGTATGAATCCAGTGGGTGTGATTGTAAGTTGAGCGCGGATGAATGCAAGGGGGGGCATTGATCGCGACGACCGGATCGTTGCAAAGGCGACGGCCGCGACATCCGCCCGCTGAGAGCCTGTCTGAAAATGACAAGGGGTGCTGTTTTCGAGAAAAGGTCCGGATGGCGAGGCGCGAGGAGGGAGCATCCCCTTCATGGGGCTGCGACCGACGAG
>CAYQCZ010000796.1:0-1543 GCA_964415955.1 uncultured Verrucomicrobiota bacterium
GGAGAATGCTCCGAATGCGTGCAACTTCGCGAAAGCCGGATGTTGAAGGGTTGCCGGCTTTGGAAATGATCTTCCCGATCCACTCCATGGCTGCTGCTGTGAGTTTCTCTTGCTGGGCATCCGTGAACAAGGGGCCTGGATGGCGGGTTAGCCCATCCAGCAGGGCCGCATCCTGATCCGACATGTCGTCCGCGCTGCCATCACCAAGCGCCATGATCCAACGGAACAAGGTGTCCCTGCGCCATATCCGGATGCGCCCGACCGTCTGCGGATCGAAGCTATCCGGCCATGCCTCCAAACCGAATCCTGCCCCTTGCCAAAGCAGGAGCTTGTGTTTGTCTTCCTCGCAGTTTTCAAAGACTTCAAGAAAGGCATCGAAATTGCCGACCAATCCGCGCACCGGAACCTCCATGGCCTGAAGATATGTTTCCACTTCCTCAACCATCGGTCGCGTGTGTCCTGCCCACGACTCGGGTGGATCCAGTGCCAGCAAGGCATCCAGAGAGCGATACCAGATGATTCTGTTTTGCCCCCACATCCACGGCTCATTCATGGCAAGCATCGCATCGCGCACGGGAACACGCCAAGAATCGTGCTCGGGGGGATCGGTGAGAACGGTCAACGCCATCATCAGCAGGGCGGCCCGTTGTGTGATTGCGGGCAGCCCGGATTCCTTGCGCAAGGCATCCAATTCTTTAAGCCACTTGCTGCGGCATTCCAGGGTGACATCCTGACCGGTGATGGCCGGGAAGTAATCTTGCCAATGGAAGACCAGATATTCTGCATGCAACGGGTTCCGCAGCATCAAATCCGCCGTCTTGATGCGCACGGGCGGACGGCTTCTCGCTAGGAATTGATGCATGGGTGCAACGGTTACCCGTGGCAGTTGATTCACATGATCCGTAAGCCACTGCGGAGATCCTACTCCCACCCATTCCAGGCAATCGACGGCTTTTTTGGCCATGGGATCTTTTTCCCTCACATGGATCAAACCGTTAGGAACCAGAACGCCATCGACAACGACAACTGCCTCCTTGAGCTTCGAGCGCAATTCATTGACGGCCAGCCTTTCACAAGCGAAGCGCAGACCGCCGAGAAGCAGGCTGCCAAACACGAGCACGAGAGCCGCCCACTGAATCATGCGGGCCGGAGAGGTCTGCCAACGCAAGACGACCAATAGCAGTATCCCCAAACACGACAGCGCCAACCAGATCCGCTCATCCGGAACACGCGTGATCCACGGGCGCTGCCATGGTTCCACACTCCACAGCAGCCCCATGACCAGCACCCACACCCATGCCGCGCCTGCAATCAGGATTTGCCTTATATCCTTGTGCGCAAACCCGCAGGCACGTTCGTCCGAACGCGCAGTCCCTGCATGGTCATTGTTAGATTGATCTTCCATGGATCAATCCATTCATACGGGATCAAGTGCTCGGGATCTTTCGTAAGGAGAAAAGATCCTACTATTTGATAGATTCAAATCTTCCTCTCATACTCATCATGCCGACCGATGAAAAACCACACAATAGTTCCCTCGTTT
>CAYQCZ010000797.1:0-1536 GCA_964415955.1 uncultured Verrucomicrobiota bacterium
CTATTGGGGACGGTACGAAGGCGACGAAGACACCCGAAGGAAGCCGGCGTATCACAATGGAACCGCCTGGACGTGGTTGTTGCCATCCTTGGCGGAGGCTCTGGCAAAGGCCTGGCCCGAGGAACCGTTGGCCACTCTGACCGCCCGTGCCCTGCTGGCCTCCTCAGATCCACTGTTCTCCACTGCCTGCCTGGGGCACCTTCCCGAGATCTGCGATGGCGATGTGCCGCACACCCCCCGTGGTTGTGATGCCCAAGCGTGGTCGGTGACCGAAGCCCTGCGGGTGCACCGCCTGCTGGAAGTTCCATAGAAACGCTTCCCAGCTTTCCCCCTCCATTGGTAGGGACGCGCGGCTCGCGCGTCCGCGCTTCCTCGCCAGGTCCCAGCCGGACGGTCGAGCTGCCCCTCCCTACCTTTGCCCCCAACTTTCACCCTCCGTTGGTAGGGACGCGCGGCTCGCGCGTCCGCGCTTCATGGCGCGGCCCCGGCCTCCGGTCCACACCCTTTCGGTGTTTTCGACCTAAATAGTTCCACGTGAAGATATTGCTGAACATGACCTGGCCGGTTTGTCTCCGAGATTGAGGTTGTTTCGACCCTGTCATCTGATAACCTTTCTGGCCTCCGGCAGTCGGGTCGCTCCGCGACCCGTTGTCGGTCGTTTTGACCATGGAAGAAACTCCGGACCTCAGTCAGCCCCCACTGCCCTCGACCCACGCCGATCCCGGGCAATACGACTCCTCCAAGATCGACAAGCTCGAAGGCCTTGAAGCGGTTCGCAAGCGCCCGGGCATGTACATCGGGGACCCGGATGAACGCGGGTTGCACCACTGCGTTTTCGAGGTACTCGACAATTCCATCGACGAACATCTGGCCGGGCATTGTACCCGGGTGGAGTTGACCATTCACGTCGATGGCTCGATTTCCATCCGCGACAACGGACGCGGCATTCCGGTGGATGTGCATCCCAAGTGGGGCATTCCGGCGGTGGAACTGGTGCTCACCAACCTGCACGCCGGCGGCAAATTCGGCCAGGGTGCCTACAAGTATTCCGGCGGCCTGCACGGGGTCGGCGCCAAATGCGTCAATGCCCTGTCCGAATGGTTCAAGGTGGAAGTGTCCCGCGACCAGTTGGTCTATCACATGGCCTTCGCCCGCGGAAAAACCACCGACAAACTCACCGTCATCGGCCAGTCCCATAACACCGGGACCCTGATCACCTTCAAGCCCGACGCCGAAATCTTCACCCTCACCACCGAGTTCAAGTTCGATCGCCTGGCCAACCGCCTGCGCGAACTGGCCTTCCTCAACCCGGGGATCGAAATCACCCTCACCGACGAACGCGTCGAGAACCTTTCCGAGCGTTTCTTCTACCGCGAAGGCATCGTCGAATTCGTCCGGCAGTTGGGCAAAGCCAAGGAAGTGCTCCACCCCAAACCCATCGTCCTCAGTGGCGGCAAAGAGGATGTCCTGGTGGAAGCCGTGCTCCAGTATAACGGCAGTTTCACCGACCAACTGCTCTGCTTCGCCAACTCCATC
>CAYQCZ010000798.1:0-1523 GCA_964415955.1 uncultured Verrucomicrobiota bacterium
CATGGGCAATGTCGCCATCAATGTGCTTCCCACCGCCATCGTTCCGCCGCCGTTCTTCAATGCGGTGAAGACGAACATGAATGGCAATGTGAAAACCAGCGCCACGTAGGAGTAGCCGTAGAAATACGGGCGAAGCCACTCGGGCCAGCGCGGCCGCAGCAACAGCATGGAACACAAGACAGCGGCCACGACCCGAAGCCACAGGTCATCGTAGGTGGGGTCGGTCCGCGTAAACCGCAGCAGGTAGAAGGCCGGGAAACACACAGTGCCAAGCAGGCCCGCGTACCAGAGCATGAGCGGCTCGTGCTGGTGATATTCGCGGTGTCTGTCCAGCAGACGATGAATAGCCCTCAGCATGGATATTCAGTGGGCCGTGGAGCGCGGGATGCGGCTGAGGCTCGCCAGAACTTGCTGCGCCTGGCCATGGATAAGGGTGTAGCGCTTGTCCGTTCCCGCCAGCGGCACGTCGGCTGCGAAACTGCTGAAGGCAAAGCGGCGGTAGAGGCGGCCGAGAACATGCGTACAGGAGGCGTAGAGGTGATCCACGCTAGCCAGCGTACAAGCATGTTCCAAGGACAGGAACAGGCAACGACGAAGCGCCTCGACATCACTGCGGTGGGCCTCATCGAGCACCAGGCGTCCGACTTCCCAGCGCGTGCCGCGGTGTGCGGGGACTCGGGGCCCCAACTGAGCGAGAAGCGTATCCGTCAACGTCAGACCCAGCCCCATCGGAACCAGTCTGATGGTGCCGATCAGACGGCCACCGCGTTCGAATGCGCCGACGAAACCCAACTCGTCTCTTTTTTTTCGAGTTCGAAAAATGCGGCACCTGCCGCCTCGTGAGCGGTCAGGTCGATGCCTTTGCGCAGGACAAGCACCTCCTTGATCTGCGCGGGTGTGGACAGGTGACGCAAGACAAGGGGTTCATGGTCTTCCCCGAGACCTTCCAGACCACTCGGTCCAGGTGCAAAAGGCGCGGGACGCGCGGCGGAAGAGGCGGGGTGGTGCATCATGTGGAGCATACCTTTGAACGATTTTTTGGAGATTCGGAGAGGACCGCCCCAAAGGTCGTTTAACCGCCCCTGGAACTCATCAATGCATGACTTTGCACGACTCCACCGTCGGGACACCCTGGCAGAACTAACAGTGTTTGTTACAAGTGGCAACAACGTCGCGAACAAAGCCACGTAAAGCGGGGCCTTGACTGCAACGGGCGGGCGGCTGTCCGGATGGGCGTTCGGCGAGGTGAGTCACTTGCTCTCGATGAACATTTTTTTTCCCCCTGTCTGAGGCCAGGGTCTTAACGGCGTGTCATGGCCAACCCCTCCGGAACGTTCAACTGCCCGTTCCATCCCTTCACTGTTTCGCCAATGATGGCAGCCACGATGCGGCTCGCCTGGGTCAGGTGCCCTTGCCTGGGCATGGCCAGGGTGACGTACCGCTTGAGGTCGGGGGCCACCACTTTCGCGGCCTGGAGCCGGCCCATGCGCACCTCCTTGGCCACCGAAAAAGGACCGAGCAGT
>CAYQCZ010000799.1:0-848 GCA_964415955.1 uncultured Verrucomicrobiota bacterium
CTCTCTGCCGCCCAGAAGACTTATGTCGTAGCGGCTGAAACCGGCAATCATCAATCTAAAGGAGAAAAATCAAAGTGCAACATCAACTTCCTGCTCTGCCGTACGCGCTTGACGCCCTGCAACCGCATATCTCACGAGAAACTCTCGAGTTCCATCACGGTAAGCACCACCAGGCCTATGTCACCAATCTCAACAATCTGATTAAGGGCACCGAGTTTGAGAATCTGGCGCTTGAGGCAGTGATCCGCAAGTCATCGGGCGGCATATTCAACAACGCCGCGCAGATCTGGAACCACAGCTTCTACTGGAACTCGCTGTCGCCCGATGGCGGGGGGGCGCCGACGGGTGTGCTCGCTGAGGCCATCAATGCGAAGTTCGGTTCTTTCGATGCATTCAAGGAAGCCTTCAGCAAGAGTGCCGTCGGCAATTTCGGATCGGGCTGGACCTGGCTGGTGAAGAAAGGTGACGGCTCGGTGGATATCGTCAATACCAGCAACGCCGCCACTCCGCTTACCGGAAGCGACAGGCCGTTGCTGACCTGTGATGTCTGTGACCACGCTGCTCCCCCGGGAAAAGGGCTTCTGCGGAAGCCCTTTTTCATTGGCTGGCTTGCACTGGAAAGCCGCCTCTCGGACCCGGCCTATTGCGGCTGCAGCAGTGCTTCTCTACACTGGCCATGCCATTCACATGGGAGGGAGATAACCATGAAAAATCCGCTGGATTCGCTCTGGGGAACCGTGATCGCAGGCGTTGTGCTGACGGTCATCCTTTATTACGTCGTCAAGTCGATCATAGGAGGTTGAGCCATGGACATGCTTCCGGGAATTTTTCGCTGGATCCACATCATG
>CAYQCZ010000799.1:858-1521 GCA_964415955.1 uncultured Verrucomicrobiota bacterium
GGCGTCATGTGGGTCGGCATCCTGTATTACTTCAATTTTGTGCAGGTTTCGGCGCTCAAGGCAGCCCAGGCCGACAACACCGCAGCAGGCATTTCCAAGCATGTCGCGCCGCGCGCATTGTTCTGGTTTCGATGGGCCGCGCTGGTGACCTGGTTAGCCGGCGCCGCTCTGTTGGGCGGAAACTTCATGGCCGCGTTCACCTTCCAGCCGGGCTGGGAGAAGATTGGAATGGGCGCATGGCTGGGCACGGTCATGCTGATCAACGTCTGGGGATTGATCTGGCCAAACCAGAAGAAGATCCTCGGCATCAAGCCTGCCAGCGATGAAGAGAAGAACAAGGCGCGCCGGGTCGCTTTCCTTACTTCGCGGGTGAACACCATGCTGTCTATTCCGATGCTGTTCTTTATGGCGGCGCAGTCACATATAGCGATCTAGTGGTTGGCCGTTTCCGTAAATTTGCGCCCGGGCATCGTCCCGGGCGTTTCATTTTGGTCGCGGCAGGCGCTCCAGGCCTTCAATCCGGTCGCCCGGCCCAATGCCACGTTGTCTGAACCAGCCCCGATTCATCTCGAGCGCGTAGGACGCCGCGCCTCTGGATCTATGGGCCTTTTCCGAATGTGGCTCCATGTCCTCTATGTTCAATATGCGTCCGTTTCCATCGGC
>CAYQCZ010000800.1:0-1520 GCA_964415955.1 uncultured Verrucomicrobiota bacterium
CGCGTCATCACCCAATCCCACGGAGTCTCAGCGGAGATCTTTCGCGTCAATCATCGGGACGCAGCGGTGAGGGCCTTTCCCCGGATCCATGGCAGAGATGTCCTCCTCTGCATCGGGCGCCTGGACCAGGCCAAGAACCAAGGATGGCTCATAAGGGAAGCTCCCGCGATGTTCCAGCGCCATCCCAACACCGTGCTGGTGCTGCTGGGTGCCTGCACGAATGCTGCATACGGTGGGGAATTGACCCGGGACATCCAGCGGCTGGGACTTGAGGACAAGGTGCTGATAACCGGCAATCTCCAACCGCAGGACCCGATTCTGATAGGACTTCTGCAACGGGCCGGTGCGGTGATCGTCCCATCCCTTGCCGAAACGTTTTGCATCGTGATCCTTGAAGCTTGGGCTGCTGGTGCACCCGTGATGTCCAGTCGCACCACCGGGGCGGTTGCCCTCATCCGGGAAGGCAGCAACGGCTGGTTGTTTGATCTCCGGAAACCGGCCCAATTCCACGCCGCACTGGATGAAGTCCTGCTGAAGCCGGACATGGTCCGTAGCTACACCGCCAATGGAACACGCCTGGTGAACGAAACCTTCGATGCGGACGTGCTCGGCCGGGACATGAAGAAGTTTTACGACATGTTGATCGAGGAGGCGCGATGCGCTGCGTGATCATTCGCGATGACGACACAAACGCCTTCACGCCGGTCAGTTGCCTGGAGACGCTTTACCGGCCCTTTCTGTCACGCGGCATGCCCGTGAATTTGGCGGTCATCCCCTCCGTCCGCGGCAATGTGACGCTTCCAGACGACAGTCCCGAAGGCTACCTGGTGCACAAGCACGAAGATGCCTCCGGCCCCGTTCCCATCTCCGGCAACCCTGCCCTGGTCAACTACCTGCACAGGAACACCGGTTACCACATCCTCCAGCATGGCTGCCATCACGATCCGAGGGAATTCGATCTCGATGATCGGATCAAGATCCGTTCACTGGTCGCCCATGGGAGACGCTGCCTGCTGGACGCCGGGTTTGAACCACCGACCACGTTCGTGGCGCCGCACGACAAGCTCTCCGCAGTTTCCTACGAGGAGCTGGCCGGGCGATTTTCAGTCATCTCGACAGGCTGGTTTGAACTGCGGCGTCTCCCGGTTTCATGGTGGCCTCGATACCTGTGGAAAAGGCTGACCCGAAAACCTCATTGGCGGATGGATCGGACACTCCTCCTCTCGCATCCGGGCTGTCTGCTGTCCTGCCACCGGCCTTGCGACGGGATGCTCGACTCCATTGTCCGCCAGATTGAGAGCCGGAGCGTGACCGTTCTGGTCACGCACTGGTGGGAATACTTTCAAAACCGTGTTCCCAACACGCAGCTCATCGAAGTCCTGCATCAAACCGCCGCATGTCTGGCCGCAAGAAAGGATGTGAAAGTCATCTCCTTCACAGAACTGGCCCGCGGCAGTGCCGGACCGCTAACCCGACTTCCGCTACTCAAGCAGTGATCTGACTTTTTTTGGTGGGTTGGT
>CAYQCZ010000801.1:0-1520 GCA_964415955.1 uncultured Verrucomicrobiota bacterium
TTTCGGCGTGGATGTCGCCTGACCACACGGCGGACTTGATCGCGTCTTTCAAAGACTCCAGGCCGGCACCGGTTGTGCAGGAAACTTCTACCAGCGGAGCATCGAACCCGGTGCATTGCATGCGGCGTGGCAGGTCGGTCTTGTTGAGAACGAGAATGCGCTTCTTGCCGGTGAATTGTTCCAAATGCGCGCGATCCTCACCGGTCCATGGCTCCGAAGTGTCGAGCACGTGCAGCACGAGTTCCGCGCGTTCCAGTGACCGACGGCTGCGTCGAATGCCCTCCTCCTCTATGGCATCGCCCGCCTCGCGCAATCCCGCCGTGTCCACAAACACCACCGGGATGCCGCGGATGTTTGCCGTTTCCTCGATGGTGTCGCGCGTGGTGCCCGCAATTGGCGACACAATTGCGCGGTCATGGCCGAGCAACTGGTTCAGCAGGCTGGATTTGCCCGCGTTGGGACGGCCCACGATGGCCGCGCGCACGCCGCGCCGCAGAATCTGTCCTTCGCCCGCCGTGCGCAGCAGTTCATCCATGAACACCACGGCACGCTCCAGCTTGTCCACCAGACGGGTGCGCGTGTCCGGCGCGATGTCTTCGTCTGGGAAATCAATATGCGCTTCCACATGTGCCAGAACGGCGAGGACGTCATCGCGCAACCGGTTGATGCGTTGGGAAAGCTTTCCGGCGAGCTGTTCGTTGGCGGCGGCAAGCGCGAGTTCCGTCCGCGCATGAATCAAGTCCGCGACGGCCTCGGCCTGGGCGAGATCGATGCGTCCGTTGAGGAAGGCGCGTTGTGTGAACTCTCCCGGCAGGGCCATGCGCGCGCCGGAAGCCAGCACGGCATCCAGCACCAGCCTGGCCGCAAGCAGGCCGCCATGACAGGTGATCTCCACCACATCTTCTCGGGTGAAGGTTCGTGGCTTGTGCATCACGACGATGAGCGCCTCATCCACGGTGCGGTCATTGTGGACGATGTGCCCGTAGTGAATGGTGTGGGTGGGTGCTTCCGTGGCGCGACGGTTGTGGGAACCGGCGGGTTCAAAGCAACCATCCGCGACGCGTAACGCCTCCGGCCCCGAGATGCGGATGACCGCCAGCCCCCCTTCACCCAGAGGCGTCGCAATCGCAGCGATTGTGTCGTCGGTCATGGCTCGGAGCTATCCGGGGCCAGCGGGATGCCTGCTTCTTGAAGCAGTCGGTTCAACAGCGGCTTTGAGTGGCCAGTCATGCCCACTTCATGGCGCTTGCCATTCACATGCGCCACAGTTTTCTGGCACTCGAAGCAGATCAGCAACTCGACCTTTCCTGCTGGTCCCTCCATAACAAGCGCGTGGCGTGGGAAAAAACAAAGTGCTGGTGTTCGACCAGGATTTGCCATGTCCTCAAATACCTGTCTCTTTAGCTCTTCGGCTTGGGTAGGCTCCGTGATTTCGAGTCTCCCGAGGAGCCGGTATTCGTGGAATGTTCCGTTGGTGGGCACCACCTGTCCGGGCTCCTGGTAAGGAAGGATTGAAACCA
>CAYQCZ010000802.1:0-1500 GCA_964415955.1 uncultured Verrucomicrobiota bacterium
GCTTCTCCTGGAGCTGCATTAGGATGGCCGGCCCAACTTCAAAGCGGAAAACGTACTCGTCGCTCACGTCCCGAATAGGAGTAACCCGCCGGGGATTCAGTACCTCCTCGATCTCCTCCTGCCCATCCTCGGCTGGCCCCTCGAAGGGATCAGTCACGCTACCTTGACCTGGTTGGATTTGGCGTCGAGCGAGGCGCGAACGGACTCGACAACGGCCCGTGCCAATTGCACCGGTACGGCATTTCCGAGCTGCCGAAACGCCTCACCCCAGGACCCCTGGAAGCGATATTCGTCGGGGAAAGTCTGCAATCTTGCCGCTTCGCGGACGGTGAAGTACCGAACGGATCCATCGTCGAGCTGCAAAGTGTTCTCACCGCCCGGCACCCCGTGGTCTCCTGCCTTCAGGGTCTTGGCAGGAAGGTCGTATGGACTACCCGTGTGCCCAGGATAAGACCGCGCCCCAGGATTGCCGACATGGTTGAGGATGCGCGGATGGGCTAGCCTGTCCTTCGGGGCTGGCAAATCGCGAAGAGCATCACGGACGGTTCTCCACCGCTCCTCGAACATGGGCCTGCCCGTCGACCACAATCGCTCGATACGGGCTGCCAAGCGCGCAGGAGGCGGCCGCCTGGTGAGACCGTGTTCCTCCCAGTACTCCCCGCTGACATACTGTGCGTAAAACAGCGCGTCTTCCGTGTGAGTGGGGCGCAACCGCGACCAGATGCGGCCAAGGTCTGACCGCAGCGCGACGACAAACACCCTTTCGCGTCGCTGCGGGACCCCGAAGTCAGCGGCGTTCACGAGCTGGAAGTCGACGTTGTAGGTCAGTCTGCTGGAACCAGGCCGCTTTTGCAGGCGAAGAAGTCGGTCGAAAGGGCCACGCCAATTCGCCTCGTGCTTCGGACGGCAATCCGGAAACGCGAGCTGAAGCAGGATGTAGTTGAAATAGTCCCTGAAACCGGTGCGAAGTAGACCCTTTACATTCTCAATGACGACCGCTCTGGGCTGGATCTCATCCACCGCCCTAAACACTTCGGGGAATAGGTTCCGGGTATCGGCATCCCCACGGTGCTTCCCGCCCAACGAGAAGGGCTGACAAGGTGCACCTGCCGCCAAGAGGTCGATCGTGTCTCGATAGGGCGAAAAGTCAAAGTCGCGAACATCTCCTTGATGAATTGGCCAAGTCCTCATCGAATCCAAGCGGCGGGCATTTTCCCGCAGTGAATCACACGCCTCCGGGTTCCATTCAACGACCGCCCGGTGGGAAAACCCTACCGAGGCAACCCCGAGGGCAAGGCCTCCGGCTCCGGTGAAAAGCTCGACAGATGTCAGGCCCTGCTTGGAACGACGCATAGCAACTCGGGGCTCGTACCGGGAAATGGTTTCGGGTTTCCTTCGTATTCTAGATGTGTGGTCGACCCGCCACAAGGCTGGTCGAATCCGATTCCACCGACGTCCATGCTTCGATCACTATCAGCCTGTGGCCTCTCTGCCACACAT